>NZ_JBUDSW010000011.1:0-25630 GCF_054921475.1 Desulfobaculum sp.
ATGGCACAGCCGTCACCCCTGACGGCTCTCGTCTGTGTGGAGAATTTTGGGGGCGGTGAGCATCCCCGTTGAACGAGGCGAAAAGAATACGGAAGAGCCCCCCCCACACACGACGCCACACCCCACCCCTCTTTTCTGGGCGGCCCCCGCCCAGAAAAGTATAAGGATTCTTAAGGAAATTATTTCCTTAAGTCGCCGAAGGCCCTCTTTCCTTCTCTTCTATAAGACACCGGCCGGACATAAAAATGCCCGGCCGGTGTTGGTTGCTGTGAGAAAGCCGCGAGGTTGCTACGAGGCTTCACGCAGGGTGGAGTAGTCCTTGTGGCTGGTCATGCGCACTTTGGGTATGGCGTACTCCGGGGCAAAGAGTCCTGCGCTGTGTTGCATTTTGGTAAAGGAAATCCCGGCAAGCTGCGCAATGGTGATGGAGAGGGTGCGGGAGCTGTAGGGGGTGAGCTTGCGGGCTTTGATGCGCTGCGCAAGGCTGGGCGCATTGGCCGCGTATTGCGGCGAAAGCCAAGTGACAAAGGGGATTTCGACCATATGCCGGGAGGGATAGGCTTCGGAGCACCCTCTGATGTCGCGGCTGTCGTAGACATCTTGGCCGTGGTCGGAGAAATAGAGCACGGCGCTCTTTTTTGGGCCACCGTTTTTCATGGTGTTGATGACTTCGGAGACGAACCAGTCCGTGTAGTAGATGCTGTTGTCGTACTCGTTGATGTTCTTTTTGTGCTTGTCGTCAAACCACGGCTGGGACGGGATGTCGTCAACAGTGTTGAAGTGGTTGAACGAGTGCGGATAGCGCAGGGAATAGGACAGGTGCGAGCCGATTTGGTGCAGGAAAATGGCTTTCTTCGGGGCGCTGTCCTGAAGCGCTTTGTCCAGCAGGGGGAGCATAGCCTCGTCGTAGGTGCAGGTCTTCCCTGCGTTGCGGGAAAGGTTGACGTATTTGCGCACCTTGCAGTGGCTGTTCATGGTTTCCAAAACATTGGTCATGGATCTGATGACCGGCTGGTTTGAGAACCAATAGGTCTTGTAACCCGCGGCATTGAGCACATCAATGATGGAGTAGGAGTCTTCGAGGTCCTTGGCAGGAAAACGCAGGCACTGCTTGAGGCTGGGGATGGTGTGCGTTGCGGGTGAAATGACATCGTCGAAGACGGTAATTTCATTTTGCAGCGCGGCCAGCTTGGGAGTGGTTTGCCTATGGTAGCCGTAAATCCCCATGTGGTTTCTGTTGGCGGACTCGCCAACGATAATGACCAATGTGTCGGGGGCGTTTTGTATGGAGAGTTCTCCAAGGCTGGCGGGATCGAAATCTTCGGATGCCAGTTTAATGGAGCGGAGCTCGTTGAAGTAGCGGTTCACGCTCCACACGCTCATGTAGCCGTGGTGGGAGCTCAGAAGCTTAAAGCCTTCATCGTAGGCTTTAAAGCCAATGACGCCGCTGGCGATAAGGAAGAAGGCAATAAGCGCCTGCCCCATTTTAGTTATCGGGGCGGACCTAAGCTTGCGGTAGGCGTTGAGGCACAAGCTGGGGACGACCCAGCATGCCAAGCACAGGGCGAGCTTAATAAATGAAAATTGCTCCACCAGCAGTTCACTCGCCTCTTTAGGTGTGGTCTCGATGATTGCTTGGATGGCAAAGGGCGAGAGCACAGAGGTGTAGGTCGCAATGTGCAGAATGTTTAGTACGCAGCTAACGCCGAGGAAACCGAGGGCGAGAAGCAGGTAGACAATGCCAAAGCGCCCAAGGATGAGAAGCGGCGCGGCAAAGAGCATGTCGATAAGGAGCGAGCGCGCAGTATCGGCAAGGAAAAATATGCGGAACGTGCTGAAAAAGAGAAAAAGCCCAATGAACAGGCTGAATGAGGCAAAAGCGGCATAGCCGAGGCCAAAGCGTTTGAGAGGCGTCATAATGTATCCTTGTGCGGGGTAAAGCAGCGGGGCGACGGCCCCGCGGGTTACATCCGTCTATCTTCTGTAGACAGGTACCACTGGTAGGTTTCGGCGAGGCCTTGGCGCAGGGGGCGGGTTGGGGTCCAGCCGAGGGCGGTGAGGCGGGTGGTGTCCAGCAGTTTTTGGGGTGTTCCGTCGGGGCGGGAGGTGTCGAAGGTGATGTCGCCGGTGTAGCCCACGGTGTCGCGGATGCATTCGGCGAGTTCACGGATGGTCATATCCTTGCCGACGCCGACGTTGACGATGTCTTCGCCGGTGTAGTGCTGCATCAGGTGCAGGCTGGCGTCGGCCATGTCGTCCACGTGCAGGAATTCGCGGCGCGGGGAGCCGGAGCCCCAGACGGTGACGCTGGGCGCGCCGTCGAGTTTGGCTTCGTGGAATTTGCGCAGCAGGGCGGGGACGACGTGGGAGGATTCCAAGTCGAAGTTGTCGCCGGGGCCGTAGAGGTTGGTGGGCATGAGGCTGATGGCGTCAAAACCGTGCTGACGGCGGTAGGCCTGGCACATCTTGATGCCCGAAATTTTGGCGATGGCGTACCACTCGTTGGTGGGTTCCAGTTCGCCGGTGAGGAGGTGTTCTTCCTTCATGGGCTGGGGCGCAAACTTGGGATAGATGCACGAGGAGCCGAGGAACAGGAACTTTGTGACGCCGGAGCGCCATGCCTCATGAATGATGTTGGTCTGCATGGCGAGGTTGTCGCGGATGAAGTCCGCAGGGCGCGAGGCATTGGCGAGGATGCCGCCAACGCGCGCTGCGGCCATGAAGATATAGTCGGGCTTTCGCTCTGCCATAAAGTCGCGCACGGCCTGCTGCTCGGTGAGGTCGCAGTCCTTGTGCGTGGCGGTGATGATGTTCGAAAAACCGGCGCGCTGGAGGCTCCGGATGATGGCGGAGCCGACAAGGCCGCGGTGTCCGGCGACGTAAATGCGGGAATCAGGATGCATGTTCAGTCTCGTGTGGTTGCTGAGAGAAGACGCGCGTAGACGCCGCCGCAGGGTGCTGGGCGGCGCGCTGTGCGTCATGAAATATGTGCGAAAGGCTTATTCTATATCGCCGTTTTCGGCAATCTTCACATCCTCATAGGGCGCGAGGCGCTTGCGGTACCACTCCAGCTTGGCGTGCTCCATGGCGCTGGAGCACATGGCCAGCTTGGTATAGCTCTCGCCGGTGCGTTCCACAACAAGGGTTGCCAGCTTGTAGATGCAGTAGTTGAGCTCCCCTTCGCTGGTGACGTTGTCTGCCAAGGTGCGCAGGGCGTCGTCGAAACTGTCGCGTCGGTCCTGAGTGATGTAGGGCATGGCGGCTCCTACCGCGGGAGGCGGATGGTGTTGAGAATGTCCTGTGGCACGGCGTCTGCGGCGATTTCGCACAGGCGCTCGTGGTGGGTGAAGAAGATGACCTGCGTGCGCCGCGCAAGCTCGGCAAGGACGCCAAGGGTGGCGGCGGAGCGCTCGTCGTCAAAGTGCACAAGGATATCGTCCACCACAAAGGGCAGCGGGGCGTTGTCGTCCAGATACCGTTCCAGCGCGGCAAGGCGCAGGCTCAGGTAGAGCTGGTCGCGCGTGCCGTCGCTCATGCCGGTGACCGGGACGGTGTCCTCGCCGTTTCGAACGCCCACGATGACCGGAGTGTCGCGCTCGTCGATGTCCTGTTGCAGACCGCTGAAGGACTCCAGAGTCAGGCGCGAGAACAGCTCGCTGGCGCGGGTGAGAACGGGTGTTTGATGCGCCTTGCGGTAGCGCTCAATGGCGTGGGCGAGCACCGTGTGGGCGAGGCGCAGGCGGATGTAGCGGTCCGCATCCGTCTGAATGGCGGCAAGGGTCTGCTCCGCGAGTTCGGCGCTGCGGGCCGCGCGGGAGGTGCCGTCCATGGCCTCGCGGCGGGACTGGAGGCTGCCGATGGCGCGTTCCAACTCGCTGCGCTGGGCTTCGGCGTCGGCCTTGCGGCGTTCCAGTTCGGCCAGTTCGGCCGCGGCGGCGTCGGGGTCCGTGGCGAGAACGTCCTTGATAAAGGCTTCGGCGTCTTCTCCGCCGCGGAAGGTGCGCAGTTGCTCTTCGGCCTCGCGCAGTCCGGTTTCGGCGCGGCGGCGGATGCGCGAGCGTTCCTCGGCCTGCGGCAATTCGTCGGTGCTGGCGACGCCCGCTTCGGCGCGCAGGGCTTCCAGCACGGCGGCGGCTTCCTGCGCGGCGGCGGTGACGGTGGCGAGTTCGTAGCGCTTGGCCTGAAGCTGGTCGGTGAGCAGAATGTGGCGCTGGTTGTTGGCGGCGGCCGTGGCAAGGCGGTCACCAAGGCGGGGGACGGCGTCCAGCGCGTCGAGTCCCTCAAGGTCTGGCGCAAGGTCGGCGATGGCGGCTCGGACGTCCTTGGCGTAGGCGTCGTAATCGGCGGTGATGTCCGTGATGCGGCGCTCCGTGCGGGCGCGGGCATCAAGGGTGGTGAAGAGCTTGGTCAGCGTGCCGGTGATGGTCTCCGCCATGTCGGGCTTGGCGCCGCTGGGCATGGCGAGGGGCGCAAGGGCGCTCTCCCATGCGTCGCGGGCGTCGCGGGCGGCGGCCTGTGCGTCGGCAAGGGCGGCCTCTGCGTCCTTGGCGGCGCGCTCAAGGCGGCGGAGTTCCGCGTCTGCATCCTCGCGTGTGCGGCGTGCGGCTTCGGCGGCGCGGACCATATCGTCACCAGCGGCAACGGCGTGCTGAAGCTTGGTGTCCGGCGGCAGGTCGGTGCCAAGGTCGCGCAGGCAGGCGAGGATATCGTCGCGGCAGGCGCAGACAGTGCTGGCGATGTTTTCCGTAATGCCGCGCTGGTCGCGGATTTCTGCGGCGTCCACGGTGCGCAGGGCCGTCAGGTCCTTGAGCCAACTGAGCATGCCTTCGGGGTCGTGCGGGGTGATGCCTGCAGGCTCCCACAGGGCGACCCAGCTACGCTCTAGCGCGGCACGCTGGTCGCTGAGGGCGGCGGATTCCGTTTCAAGGCGGGCGATGTCGGCTTCAAGGCGGGCACTTTCTTGGCGCGCGGCGTCAGTGCGGGTGACGCGCTTTGCGTCGCGGAAAAGGGTGTCGGCGGCGTTGTCGGCTTCGTTTATGGCGGACTGGAACGCGTCGGCAAGGGCGTCCGGCGTGGGGTAGCTGTCGCGGAAAGATTCGTCCCCGGCGGTCCACGCCTGCCGGACAAGCTGCCATGCCCCGTCGCGGTGCTGGCGCAGGGCGGTGAGGGTGTCGCGGCTTGGGACCTCGCCGCCAGAGCGCAGGTGGTCCAGTTCGGCCTGCCTGTCGCGCAGGGCGGCGCGGGCTTGGTCGAGGGCGGTGTGCGCGGCTGTCTCGCGGTCCTGTTGGGCGCGGAATTCCTTTTCCATATTGCGGACGGTTTCCACCGGCGGCACGGGCAACTGCTCGGCGGTCTCCAGTGTGGCGTCCGGCAGGCCCATACGGCGCAGGGCGCTGGTGGCCTTCTCCTGAAGGGCGCTTAGGCGGGTGCAGGCGTCGGTGTACTGCTTGCGCAGGTCGCCGTGGGCGCGGGTTTGTTCAAGAATATTGGCAAGGGCCGTGACGTCGGCTGGCTGGGGCAGTGCGCCGAGAGCCTCGCGCTGGTGGGCGAGGGCTTGCTGGGCCTGTGCGTGGGCGCGGCTGGCGCGGTCCTCGCGGTCCTGCATGAGGGTCAGCTGTTTGGCGGCGTGGGTGATGGCCGCCATCTGGTGGTCCGTCAGGCGGATGGTCTCCGCGTCCTCAAGGGAGAGGTCCGGGCGCAAGGCGTGGAGCAGACGCTCCGCCTGTTCCGCGTGCTCGCGGCTTTCGCGGGTCAGGGCGGTACGGTCCGTCAGGGCCTTGCGGTGGGTTTCCTCGGTGCGGGTCAGGCTCTCTATGCGCGACGTGGCGTTAAGGAGCGCCTGCGGGATATCAAGGGCGGCAATGTCGGCCTCAAGGGCGTCGATGGCCGCGCAGAGGTCCGCCGTGCGGGTGTCCGCGCTCCTGAGTGCGGCAAGGGCGTCGTGACGGCGGGAGGGGAAATCATCAGGCAGCAGGGGGGCGCCTGCTACGGCGGCGAGTTCCTCACGCAGGGAGTGCTGGCGGCTGACAACGGGGCGCGCGTCCCCAAGACGCTGCAGGCGGCTCATGCGGCGGGTGAGGTCGCCAATGGTCTGTTGCAGGGCGGAGCGGCGGGTTTCGTGCGTGGTGAGTTCCTGCTCCAGTTCCGTGAATTCTTCGGGCGTGGTGGCGGCGTCGCGCTCGTCCTGCCGGTGCTGCTTGAGAGTGGCAAGGGCGCTGTTGATGCGCGGGTTGCTGCCGCGCCCTTTAAACAGCGCGTCCTGCTCTGCGCCAAGGGCGCTGAGGGTGTCGCGCAGGTGGGCGATGCCGGAACCTGCGGCAAAGAGGCTTTCGCCAAGGCTGCCGCCCGCGCTGAGGATGTCGCGCCCGCCCTGGGCGAGGGTCTGGTGGCTGATGCCAAAGAGCGCCTCGAACATGTCGCGGTCCACGCCGGAGAGCAGGCGCGCGAGGACGGCCTCGTCCATGGGCGCGCCGCTGTCGTCCTGCAGGGTGTTCTTGCGGCCCTTGCGGCGGGTGAGGCGGATGCTCTCGCCCGTGCCGTTTACAAGCTCCGCGCCGATGCGCAGGGCCTTGTTGGGATGCACAAAATTATCCTGCGTTGCGTGGGGGATGCCGTAAAAGAGGTTCGTCACCGCGCGCAGGGCGGAGCTTTTGCCCGCTTCGTTGGGGCCGAACACCACGTGCAGGCCGCCGGTCTTGGCGGGAAAGTCCAGCGTGGCGTCGGTGAAGGGACCGTAGGCGGCAAGGTGCAGGGCGCGAAGCAGCATTAGGACGCCTCCCCGGCCCCGCTGATGCGCGGCAGCACAAGTTCGCGCACGTCGCGCAGGAGTGCGGCGCGCTGGGCGGGGTCGTCTAGGTCCGGCAGGGTGATGTCCGCTGCGCCGCTGCGGGAGAGGGCGGCGCGCAGGTCCTTGAAGTCGATGCCCAGTTCGGCAAAGGCTTCGCCGCTGACTTCCAGCTCATCCAAAAAGCGCACAAGGTCGCCTTGTGGGGTGTCGGAATCGCGCAGGGCGTCGATGTCGATGGGGGTGGTGGTTTCGTCGATGACCTTTTCAACCCATGCGGAGCCACCGCTGGCATCCGTTGCCGCCGTGCGCAGGAGGTTCTGCGCGGCTTCCGGGTCGGCGGCGAGGGCGCTGTGGGCCGCGCAGGGGCCGGAAAGGTGAATGCGCATGGCGAGGGGGCGTCCCTCGGCCTCGGCAAGGTGGCGCTCCATGGCGGCAAGGAAGCGGTCGCAGATGGCGGCGGTGTCCGGCGCATCCGTGGCGTCCACGGCAACGCGGGCAAAACGCATGACGTCCAGCGGCAGAAAGCGGTAGGCGGTGTGCCCGCTGTCGTCCACATCCACGCGCACGCAGCCCTTGGGGCCGGTTTCGCGGATGTTGCGGCCCTGAAGCACGCCGCTGTAGATGACGGGCGGCGTTTCCACCAGCACCTTGTGGTCATGCACGTGGCCGAGCGCCCAATAGTCGTAGCCATGGGCGGCAAGGTCCGTCTGCGTGCAGGGGGCGTAGTTGGCGTGGCCGTCAACGCCCGCCACCGCCGTGTGCAGTAGACCAATATTGTACAGCCCCGGAACGGGGGGAGGATAGTTTGCGGCAAGGTTCTCCGTCACTGTGGCCCCGGCAAAACTCTGGCCGTGTACGGCAACGCCGATGTCGTCAAAGCGCACCGTCTCGGGCCGGTTGGCGCTGAGGACGTGCACGTTGGCGGGCAGCGTGAGGGAACGCGTCATTTTGTTTTGGGCGTCGTGGTTGCCCCGGATGAGCACAACATGGGTCCCGGCCTCGCGCAGGCGCGTCATCTGGCTGGCGAAGAACAGCCCGGTCTGAAAGTCCTTCCAGTCGCCGTCGTAGACGTCTCCGGCAAGGACGAGGAGGGGGATATTGTCATCAATGATGATGTCCACGAGGGACGTCAGCGCGCGCCGCGATGCGCCGCGGACGTCGTCCACGGGCGCGCCGTCGTAGCGTTCAAGGCCTTTGAGCGGACTATCAAGATGGATGTCCGCGGCATGGATAAACGTGAGCATATGGTGTGTGTGGTCCCGCTTTGTGTGATGTCGTTGTCGTCAGGTCGTTAGGTACACGAAATCGGGAGGGGAATCCACAAGGGCGGACAGGCTGGGTGCGCCGCGGGGGGGACTGCCGCAGAGGGCGGCAGGGCGGCGGCAAAGTGGCCGGAAAAGGAGGAAAAAGGGCAAAAAAAGAACCCGCCAGATGCGCTGTATCGGTTATCCGACAGACTCCCGGGCCAGTCACTGGCTGTCAGCCCTTGGGAATAGTCATGCGCGGCAGGTTCCCTGCAGGGGCGTCTCTGCACGCCCGGTATGGAGCTGGGGCTCTTGTCGCACATTACCTCCTGTTAAGGTGACACACGTGCTGTGTGTATCGGGTCAGGACAATTCCTGTTGACTCAACTGTAAAACGTGTGGCGCGGAAGTCAAGGCTTTTTGGAGTGTAAAAAATGCGTTTGTGCAGTGTGTGGTGTTTCGCTTTGCAGTGTTGTGCAGTGCTTGCGGCATGTTGCTGTGTGTTTGTGCAGACAATGAATTTCCCCACTTTTTTGGGAGAAAATTCAAAAGCCGCCAGTGCCCGGCATTTTGGGCGCTGGCGGCGTGGTTTTGAGGGGGCAGTTAGTGGCAGCAGTCGTTGGCGGGGTCGTGCGCGTGGTCATGGGCGTGGTCGTGCCCGCTCTGC
This sequence comes from Desulfobaculum sp., assembly GCF_054921475.1. NCBI lineage: Bacteria > Pseudomonadati > Thermodesulfobacteriota > Desulfovibrionia > Desulfovibrionales > Desulfovibrionaceae > Desulfobaculum > Desulfobaculum sp. The sequence goes on from NZ_JBUDSW010000011.1 coordinate 8,699, forward strand.
CTCATGCTGAGGATGACCAGCACAACGAGGGCGATGGCGCAGACCATGGTGAAGGGGGTGACGGATTCCACTTCCGTGCGGTTCATCCATGCGGAGATGTCCGTACCGAGGGCGGCGTAGAGGCGGTTGGTGAGCCAACCAAGGCCAAGGGCGCACAGGGCGATGGCGCCGATGTATACAGCCACGGCCTTGCGCCCAAGAATGCGCGCCACAACGGCGATGGTGGCCGTGTTGGTGGCGGGACCAGCCAGCAGGAAGACCAGCGCCGCGCCGGGGGACAGCCCCTTGAGGGCCATGGACGCCGCAATGGGGGTGGAGGAGGTGGCGCACACGTACAGCGGCACGCCCACAACCATCATGATGACAAGGGAGGAGAATTCGCCGCCGAGGTAGTCTTCAAAGAATCCGGCGGGGACCAGCGCGCCGATGAAGCCAGCGGCCAGCACGCCGATAAGCAGCCACATGCCGATGTCCGAGAGCATCTCGCCAAAGGCGTAGCGCAGGGCGTCCTTGAGGCGGGTGAGAAACGGGGGCTTGTGGGCGCTGGCGGAGTCCGCTTCGCAGCATCCGCCGCTGCACCCGCAGGAGGAGGCCATGGGCAGTTCCGCCCCGCGGGTGGCTTCCGGCTCGTCGGGGAGGATATTCACCAGCAGGCCCGCCACCGTGGCGGTGATGAAGGCCGCCAGCGGACGCAGCACTGTCATGATGGGGTCAAGCAGCGCCCATGTGACGGCAATGGAATCCGCCCCGGTTTCGGGTGTGGAGATAAGAAAGGACGTGGTTGCGCCGCGGCTGGCGCCCTGTTTGCGCAGGCCCGCCGCCGTGGGGATGACGCCGCAGGAGCACAGTGGCAGGGGAATGCCAAGCAGTGCGGCCTTGAACACGGACCCGGACGACGAGCGTCCAAGGTGCCGCGCCACAAAGTCGTCGGGCACCAAGGCCTTGACGAGGGCGGATACAAGAAAGCCGAACAGCACAAAGGGCGCGGCTTCATTGAGGACAATCCACGTTTCGCTGGCGAAAGTGGCGAGAAAGTTCATATCGTCTCCTGTGTGCCGGGGCGAATGTGCGCGACCCGGCAGGGCGTTGGAGTGTGGCGTGCGCTGGCCGGACCACGCTAGGTGGCGCTGCGGTCCTCAAGCACGTGGGCAAGACCTTGCCCCATGAGCAGGCGCACATGGTCGTCATCAAGGGCGTAGAAGACGGATTTGCCGACCTTGCGGTTCCGCACCAGTTTGGCCTGACGCAGCAGACGCAGCTGGTGGGAGACGGCGGATGAGGACATGGAGAGCAGCGCGGCGATATCGCACACGCACAGCTCCTCAACGGAAAGCGCGTGCAGGATGCGCACGCGTGTGGGGTCGCCAAGCACCTTGAAGATGTCTGCCAGCCCGGTAACGGTGCGCTCGTCCAGCATCCGCTGGCCAACGCGGGCGATGGCGTCGTCGTGTTCGCAGTGCACTTCGCAGGTTGTGGGTGTCATATGGTCTCCTGAATATATGAGCAGTTGTTCATATGTTTAATTGTTCAATAATGACCACAGCGCGCGCCGTCAACCCCGGCGTGGGGGGGGTGGGCGCGGTGGCGGAAAAGTCCCTGAAAGCAATGGAGGATTTTTTTGACGGCAACGTGTGGAGCACTGGGGGAAGGGCGACGCCGCAGGAAAGGGCGACGCAGAGGCAGGCGACAAAGCGGTGCGGGGACGGGGAATGTAATGTGGCAGGGCAGACACGGAGCGCGCGGAGCGGTGAAGTGGCGTGGGGAGCGTGCCCGAGAGGTCAAATGAGAGGTGAAGCTGCCTGCCGGGCGTGTGTGGAAGGGAGGCGCCGCTGGGGCGGGAGGACGACGCGCGTCTCTGCACAAATGCGGCGCGGGGCTGTTGCATGCGGGGGCCTGCCGCCTCTTCCCGGTACGCAAAACGGCCCGGCATATGCCGGGCCGTGGAGAGGGCGTTTAGTTGCCGAGGACGTACATAAAGATGAGCGGCGCAACGATGGTGGCGTCGGAATTGATCATGAAGCGCGGGGTATCCGGGGCCAGCTTGTGCCAGGTGATTTTTTCGTTCGGCGGCGCGCCGGAGTAGGAGCCGTAGGACGTGGTGGAGTCGCCAATCTGGCAGAAGTAGGCCCAGAAGGGGGTGTCGTCCTCGTAGCAGTCCTGAATCAGCATGGGCACCACGCAGATGCTGAAATCGCCGGAGATGCCGCCGCCAATCTGGAAGAAGCCCACCGGGGTGCCTTCCTGCGCCTGCTCGCGGTACCAGCAGGCCAAATGCTCCAGCTGCTGGGTGCCGGTCTTGATGGCGCCATGATTGGGGATGACCCCGCGCATGACGTTGGCGCAGTACACATTGCCGAGGGTGGAGTCCTCCCAGCCCGGGGTGTAGATGGGGATGCCCATCTCCTTGGCGGCCAAAAGCCACGAATGCTCGCGCGGGATGTGGAAGTGCTCCTCAAGGCCGGGGGTGTCCAGCACCTCGTAGAGGTATTCGTAGGGAAAGCGCGCCGCGCCAGAGGCGGCGGCTTCGGCCCAGACGTCGTTCAGTTCGTGCTCAATGTGCACCATGATGGTTTCGGGGATGCAGGTATCCGTTACGCGGTTCATGCCCCTGTCGCGCAGGTCTTCTTCCTGCTGCGGGGTCAGGTCGCGGTAGTTGGGCAGGATTTCATAGTCCCGGTTGGAGAGCAGGTTGAAGACGTCTTCCTCAAGGTTCGCGCCGGTGCAGCAGATGCCATGGACTTTGCCCGCGCGGATCATTTCAGCAAGGGAAATGCCCAGTTCGGCGGTGCTCATGGCGCCGCCCATGGACAGGAACATCTTTCCCCCACCGTCAAGGAGCTTGCGCCATGCCTTGGCGGCGTCCAGCGTTTCGCGGGCGTTGAAGTGTTTGAAGTGCTGTTCCATGAACGAGCTTATGGCCGTCATTCTGCAAGGCTCCTTGGTTAAGGCTGAGGTGGCGCGGGGCGCCGGAAAGGTTACGCGGTTGCGGCGGCTTTTTTGTCCGGCCACAGCTGGGCCGTAAGCATGCCGGTGAGCATCAGCGCGCAGCCAACCATGCCGCGCGGCGTCAGCGTCTCATCAAGGATGAGCCAACCGCCGATGGCGGCGAACAGGGCCTCCATGCTGAGGATGATGGCCGCGTGAGTGGCCGGGGCGTCCTTTTGGGCGATGACCTGCAGGGTAAAGGCGACGCCCACGGGCATAATGCCGCCGTAGACGATAGGCAGCCATCCCGCGCTGAGGCTGGCGACGGTGATGTCCTCAAAGATGAAGGCGCAGACAAAGCACAAGAGCGACACCACGCTAAACTGCCCAAAGGCGAGGCGCACGCCGTCCAGCTTGGGCGAGAGCCAACTCAGCACATGCACATGGCAGGCCCAGATGACCGCGCCCGCGATGACGAAGGCGTCGCCCGGCGCAAGGGTAAAGTCTTTGGTGACGGAGAGCAGATACAGCCCGATGGCCGCGAAAAAGGTGCCCACAAAGCCGCCGACGCCGGGGCGCTGGCGCAGGATGAGGCCGATGAACGGCACAATCACCACATACAGCCCGGTAATAAAGCCGGCCTTGGCCGCCGTGGTGTACATGAGGCCGATTTGTTGCAGTGACACGCCGCCAAACAGCGCCGCACCGGCAATGCAGGGGCCAAGCAGGGCGAAGCGGCGGGAAACGCCGGGACTGATGGCGGCAACGCCGCGCTGGTGATGCCAGATGACCAGCGGCACAAGGGACAGCGCCCCAAGGGCAAAGCGGAAGGCGTTGAAGGTCATGGGGCCGACGTAGTCCATGCCGGAGCGCTGGGCAACGAATCCGGACCCCCAAATGGCCGCAGTCAAAAGAAGAAGTATGTTCGCGCGGAGAGTTCGTGTGTGCATAGCCGTAACGCAATATCGCGCTTTGTGCTCAAGCGCAATGGATAGCGTACGGCGCATGTCTGCCGTGTGGCGTAGGAGATGAAGAGAACCTGCGTGGCTCATGCGCCACTGCGGCGTGCAGTGCGGCGTGCTGCGCCCTTGCCCCGCGGTGGCACGGGGAAAAGAAGGGGCCGCAGGGGCGGCGGGGCGCATGCGAGATGGACGCTACAGGGCCGGGGCCTCCTCGGTGTTGGAGTCGCCGCATGCGGCGCGCTGCTGTTCATGATCAATGCCGCACAGCGCGTCCACCAGAACGTTCAGCAGTGACGTGGGCATGGTAATGGTAATCTCACCGTCGGAGAGGGTGCATTCTTCGTCTGTGTGCCCAATGCGGTAGGCGCGGCGCAGGCGGCAGGATTCGTTGATGGAGGTGATGGCGATGGCGTGGTCGCCGCATGCCGCGCGGTAGAGGTGCTGGCGGGTCAGGGTGACGGCGTCGTCCTCAAAAAACGATGTGGCGGCGTATTGGATGCCGGTGAAGGTGATGGCCGGGCCGGTGTCGCTTTTCAGTGTGACTGTGGGCCGGGCCGTCGGCCTGCCGGATGTGGCGCGTGTGGTTTTGCCCTTCATGTGTGCCTCCTTTTAGGTTGGCAGCTTGAGCTGCACTGGTCCTTTGTGGCGGTTTTCGCGCTCGTAGGCGTCATCCACAAGGGTAATGAAGTATTCGGTCATGGTTGTGTCATGAACGGCGGCAAGGATGCGCAGTTTTTTGTGTGTTTCTGCCGGGATGCGGAGGGTGAGTTGCTTTCTGTCGCCAGCCGCCATGAACTGTGCTCCTGCGCCGCCTGCGTGAAGAGGCGAACATGCTGAGGGTGGATAACAAGACAAGATTAGCATCAAGTATGCACTGGTGCAAAGAGAAAGCGCGGCTTTCTTGACAGCTGCGCCGTCTTGTATGGCATGCAGAGGCGGGGGCGGACTGCGGCGCGCCGCGCGTGACCGGGCAAGGAGACGGCGGACTGTTTTGCATATGGAGGGTGGAGGGCGGAATCCTCTAGCAGTTCTGTCGGAATAACGTCCCGAAAGGGCTGAAAACTGTTGCCGCACGGCAAACGTTGACTTTCGGGCCCAATACACACATTGTGGATAAAATACCGCTGGTGGAACCAGCACCCCTGCACGATACATCCGGGAGAGTTCATGGCCCAAGCACCTGTCCAGCAGGAGCCGTTGTTGCGACGCCTCGCCCCCATTGCGTGGCATTTTCTGCGCGTTTTTTTGCCGCTGGCCGTTATTCTGACGGCGGGGTCCATCCTGCTGTATGTCAAGGACGCCGAGCGCATTACCGAGTCCCTCAAGGCCATGGAAGAAAACCGTATGGCCATGGAGCGTGTCGACGTGGTGCGCGACCTGCGCGACGTGGTGTCCGACCTTGTCTTTCTGCGCGGGGTGTTTGCCACTGTGGAGAAGGACGCCCTGCCTGTCATCTTTTCCGAAAAATATGGCGAAAGTGAAACGTCCTCCCTGCATGCCATGCTCAAGAGCTTTGCCGTGGTGCGCGGGCGGTATGATCAGATTCGCTTTTTGGATACCAACGGGGACGAATGCCTGCGCGTGCAGTATGATATGGGCGCGGCGCACATCGTCCCCGAGGCGCAGCTGCAAAGGAAGGGCGAGCGGTACTACTTTAAGCACGCGGTGCCCCTTCGCCGTAACGAGCTGTTTGTTTCGCCCTTTGACCTCAACGTGGAGCAGGGCACTCTGGAACTGCCGTACAAGCCCATGCTCCGCATTGTGGCCCCGGTGCATAATGCCGAGGGCACGCGCCTTGGGTTCTTGGTACTGAATTTTGAGGGGCGGCAGATGCTCAACGAACTCAAGCGCCAACACGTGAACTCTCCGGGCGATTTGATGATGCTCAATGCGCAGGGCTACTGGATGCTTGCTCCCTCGCCCAGCAAGGAATGGGGCTTCATGTTCGAGAACAAGCGCTCCATGACCTTTGCCAAGGAATACCCGGCACTGTGGGAACGCCTGTTGACCGGGAGCGAGGTGGGGCAGTTCCATACCCACAGCGGCATCACGAGTTATGGCATTATCCATCCGCTCTCGGTGGTGGAGCAGGAGGCCCGCCGTGTTATGCGCACGGCCCGTGTGCGCGCGCTGGGCGTGGGAGAGGTCCCCTACCGTTGGACCATTCTTTCGCACATTACGCCGCAGACCCTGCACAAGGAGCAGGCGTCCTCACGGCGGCTGTACGGCATGATGTATGGCGTGCTGATGCTGCTGGTGTTTGGTGGATCGTGGATTGTGGCGCGGGCAACGCGCCTAAGCGCCCTTGCCAACACCAAGCTCTCGGCCATCAACCGCGATTTGAATAACGCCGTGGAGCGCCTTGAGCGGCGCAACCGGGCCACGGTGCGCATCAATACCATGGTGGACTTTCTGCAGGCCTGCCGTACGGAGAAGGAAATCTACCGCATTGTGGCGTCCAACGCTTCCAGCCTGCTTCCCGGCACGGCAGGGTCCTTGAATATTTATGACGATGAATCCAGCCTGCTGGAGTGTGTGGCGTCATGGGGCGGGGACCAGTGCAGCCGTCCGCTCTTTTCCCGTGAGGGATGCTGGGCGCTTCGGCGCGGGCAGGTGCATGTGGTGGAGCGTCCGGGTGAAGGCCCGGTGTGTCCGCACTTTGCCAACGAGCCGGAGACGGGATTCATCTGTGTGCCCCTTATTGCCCATGGCAAGGTCACTGGTCTGCTGACCTCGCGCTTCGCCTTTGACACCACCTCCATGGAGCCGGAGCGATTGCACCGCTACGCCACGGGCATGGAGCAGCACCTTGTGGCTATTTCCGAACACGTGGCGCTGACCCTTTCCAACCTGCGCCTGCGCGAATCCCTGCGCGAGCAGTCCATCCGCGACCAGCTCACCGGCCTGTACAACCGCCGGCACATGGAAGAATCCCTTGCCCGCGAGTTTAGCCGTGCCCAGCGCCATGAGCAGCCGCTGAGCGTTATTATGCTGGACGTGGACCACTTTAAGAATTTCAACGACACCTACGGGCATGAACTGGGCGATGAGGTGTTGCGCAAACTCGGCGAAACCCTGCGCCTGTTCAGCCGCCATGAGGACATTGCCTGCCGCTTTGGCGGGGAGGAATTTGTGCTTATTCTGCCCGGCGCCGCCGCCGATGACGCCTACCGCCGCGCCGAGGAATTGCGCACGACCGTGGCCGAGCGTATGGCCGTGCGCCACGGCGAGGAAAAGCTCACCGTGACCGTCTCCCTTGGCGTCAGCGAGTATCCCGCCTACGCCACCAGTACGGAAACGCTTATCGCCACGTCGGACGCGGCGCTGTATGCGGCCAAGGAGGGCGGACGGAATCAGGTCCAGCTGGCTAAGCCCGTCACCGCCGTGGCCAACGGCGAAGGCGTGCGCACGCAGCGCGCCGCGCAGGACGGCGCAGCGCCGGATTCCGGCGACAAGGCGGACCGCACGCCGCCGGACAGCGCAGCCGCTGAGGACGAGCGTAAAAAGGATTCAAAGAATGGGGATGATGCGCCGGAGGGCGAACGCGGCGAGTCCTAACCCGCCACCACGCGCTCTACACCGCATAAAAAACGGGCCGGATGCCATGGCATCCGGCCCGTTTGTCGTTTGCGTAAGGGGGCTTGGGGCTATTCTTCGCCCGCCGGGGTCTGCAGGACGCGCGTTCCGGCTGGGACGTCGCGGGTAAGCCAGACATTACCACCAATGACCGCGCCCTCGCCAATGGTGACGCGACCAAGAATAGTGGCGCCGGAGTAGACCACAACGCCATCCTCCACCACGGGGTGACGGGGGATGCCCTTGATGAGCTTGCCGTCGTCGCCCTTGGGGAAGCTCTTCGCGCCGAGGGTGACGCCCTGATACAGGCGCACCTTGCGGCCGATGACACAGGTTTCGCCAATGACGGTGCCTGTGCCGTGGTCGATGAAGAAATGCTCGCCAATGGTTGCGCCGGGGTGGATGTCTATACCGGTGGCGGAGTGCGCCATTTCCGTGATGATGCGCGGAATGAGCGGCACGCCCAGCGTGTGCAGCCGGTTGGCAATGCGGTAGTTGGTGACGGCGAGAATGCTGGGGTAGCAGAAAATCGTCTCGCCGGGGCCAACGGCTGCGGGGTCGCCCTCATAGGCGGCCATGACGTCCGTCACCAGCAGGCGGCGCAGTTCGGGCAGGGATTCGATGAACGCTCGACAGGTCTCCTCGGCTTCATCCTCGCACTTGGTACAGTCGCGGTTCTCCGCCACACAGACAAAACACTTGCCACGGTTAATCTGGTCCGTGAGCAGGCGGCGGATTTTATCGAGGTTGGTGCCGATGTGATAGCGCATGCTCTCGGCTTCCACTTCGGAGTGGCCGAAGTAGCCGGGAAACAGCACGGCGCGCAGCCGACTCACGACCTCGGTGAGAACCTCCACCGAGGGCATGGGCGCGTGCCGTTTGGGGCTGTGGTAGACGGATTCGTAGGAACCCGGCTCGCACAGTCTGTCGATGACGTCGTCCATGAAACCCATGTGATTCCTCTCTTTAGCCCTGCTGCTTATCCTGAGTGAACAGGGGCGTGCTCAGATACCGTTCGCCGGTATCGGGGATGATTGTGACGATGAGCTTGCCTGCGTTTTCGGGGCGCTTTGCCTGCTCCACGGCGGCGTGCACTGCCGCACCGGCGGAGATGCCGCACATGATGCCTTCTTCACGCATCAGGCGGCGCGCCATGGCGAGGGCGTCGTCCGTGGGCACGGGCGTCACCTCGTCCACAAGGCTCACGTCAAGGTTCTTGGGGATGAAGCCTGCGCCAATGCCCTGAATCCCGTGCGGACCGGACGCTCCGCCCGAAATGACCGGGGATTCGGCAGGCTCCACTGCCACGATTTTTACGCCGGGCTTTTCGCCCTTCAGCGTTTTGGCAACGCCGCTGAGGGTGCCGCCTGTGCCGACCCCGGCAACAAAGATATCCACGCCGCCGTCGGTGTCGTCCCATATTTCATGGGCGGTGGTGCAGGAGTGGATGGCGGGGTTGGCCGGATTGTCGAACTGCAGGGGCATGAACGCGCCGGGCGTTTCGTCCACAATGCGCTGGGCTGTGGCGATGGAGCCGGACATTCCCTCCGCAGCCGGCGTCAGGCGGATTTCAGCGCCAAATCCGGCAAGCAGCTTGCGCCGCTCTATGCTCATGCTTTCGGGCATGGTCAGGATGAGGCGATAGCCGCGTACGGCGCACATCAGGGCAAGGCCGATGCCGGTGTTGCCGCTGGTGGGTTCCACCACCGTTGCGCCGGGCTTCAAGATGCCCTGCTGCTCGGCGGTGAGAAGCATGTTCACCCCCACGCGGTCCTTGACGGAGCCGCAGGGGTTGAAAAATTCCAATTTGGCGGCAACGGTTGCGGCGCAGCCCTGTGTCACTGCATTCAGGTACACCAGAGGCGTCTTGCCCACAAGTTCCGTCATGTCCCTAGCAATGTTCATGGCCGGATGTGTCCTTTGGTCGGCGGTTGCGGGGGCCGGGGTGCGGCCTCCGAAAGATGGTATTGTCCGGGATGGAAATATGGCCCGGAAACGCCGCGGGGCGCTTCCGGGCCGGAAGGGCATATCAACAGGTACAGGGCGGCAGCTCGGAGTCGTCGCCGCGGAAGGGGCTAATCTCGCGTAGGCGCGTGATGATGGCGGGCATTTCCTTAACCACAAGGTCCACATCTTCCTGCGTGGTGTAGCGCGACAGGGAGAAGCGGATGGACCCGTGGGCAAAGGTGAAGGGCACGCCCATGGCGCGCAGCACGTGCGACGGCTCAAGGCTGCCGGATGTGCAGGCCGAGCCGGAGCTGGCGCAGATGTGCAGGCGGTCCATAAGCAGCAGGATGGCCTCGCCCTCAACGTACTTGAAGGAGATGTTGGTGGTGTTGGGCAGGCGGTTATCCGGATCGCCGTTGATGCGGGCGTCGTCTATGGCGCTCAGCAGGCCCTGTTCCAGATTGTCCCGCAGGGCTTTCACCGTGGTGTTTTCTTCCTCGATGTGCTGGGTCGCCAGTTCGACGGCCTTGCCAAGGGCGATGATGCCTGCGGTGTTTTCCGTACCGGCGCGGCGGCCGCGTTCCTGATGCCCGCCCAGCATAAAGGGGCGGAAGGGGGTGCCGCGGCGGACGTACAGGGCGCCAACGCCCTTGGGCGCGTGCAGCTTGTGGCCGGAGAGCACCAAAAAGTCCACGGGCAGGGTCTTCAGGTCAATGTCCACCTTGCCCACGGCCTGCACGGCGTCGGTATGCATGAGCGCGCCGTGCTCTTTGACGATGCGGGCAATCTCCGGGATGGGGAAGATGTTCCCCACTTCGTTATTGGCGTACATCACGGAGACGAGGGCCGTGTCCGGGCGCAGGCTGGCCCTGAGTTCCTCAAGGTCCAGATTGCCCTTTTCGTCCACGCCCAGGTAGGTGACGTCGTAGCCTTTCTTTTCCAGCTTTTGCACCACATTGAGCACGGCGGGGTGCTCCACCTTGGTGGTGATGATGTGGCGCTTGTCCGGCTGGGCGGCAAGGGCGGAGTGGATGGCGGTGTTGTCGCCTTCCGTGCCGCATGCGGTGAAGATGATTTCTCCCGGCTCGCAGCCAAGGCCTGTGGCCACGCGCTGGCGGGCTTCATCGAGCTTGGCGCCAACCTGTCCGCCAAAGGTGTGCATGGAGGACGGGTTGCCGTACAGCTCGGAGAAATAGGGCATCATCTCGTCAAGGACTTCCGGCGCGACCTGCGTGGTGGCGTTGTTGTCGAGGTAGATGGCGCGCTGGCTCATGCGGAGACCTCCTTGACCACGATTTCAGGATCCACCTGATCGCGGAGGGTTTTCTGGACGAAGTCCGTCAGCGTCAGCTGGCTGGAGGGGCAGTTGGTGCAGGAGCCGCGCAGGGCCACCTGAACCACGGTGCCGGTGATGTCTACAAGTTCTATATCGCCGCCGTCCTGTTGCAGGCGGGGGCGGATTTCTTCGTCAACGGCCTTCATGACCAGCTGCATGCGCTGGATGTTGCTGAGGGGCTTTGCGTCCTCAGAGGCGGCAGGGGCGGGTGCCTTTTCGCCGCGCACTTCGTGCAGCAGTTCTTCCAACTGGGGGACACAGTCGCCGCAGCCGCCACCGGCCTTGGTGAAGTTGGTGATTTCTTCAACGGTTTTGAGGTCGTTTTCGCGGATGGCGCGGCGGATGGCTTCGTCCGTAACGCCGAAGCAGTGGCAGACCAGTTCGCCTTCCAGCTCGACCTTTTCGACCTTTTCACCGCGGAAGTTCTTAATGGCGGCTTCCAGCGCTTCCTGCCCCATGACGGAGCAGTGCATCTTTTCCTTCGGCAGGCCGCCAAGGAATTCTGCGATGTCCTTGTTGGTGATGGACTGTGCCTCGTCCACGGTCTTGCCCTTGAGCAGTTCCGTGAGGGCGGAGCTGGAGGCAATGGCGCTGGCGCAGCCAAACGTCTGGAACGTGGCGTCCGTGATGACGCCGTTGTCGTCAATCTTGAGGAAGAGCTTGAGCGCGTCGCCGCAGGCAAGGCTGCCTACCTCGCCGATGGCGTTGGCGTCCTCAAGGGCACCGACGTTCTTCGGCTCCAGAAAAAATTCCTTCACTTTATCGGTATATTCCCACATGGGATTGCCTCCTGGCGTTTCGCCCGGCCGGTTTATTCCTCTCCGGGCTGAAGCATTGTTGAGAGTATAAGTCCGAATTCTTCCAGAGGGAAGTGATGCATGTCAAATTTTCAGAAATTGGTTCCGCAGTGCCCGTCATGAGCGGGAATGTACCTGTTTTGAGCGCGCTCCGCACGTGTCTTTGGCGCGGCGGAGGTGCGTTTGGGTTGTGGTGAGCATGGCCTTGACGGAAAAGACGTCGATGATGCGCTGTCTGGCGGCGTGCCCGAGGCGGCGGCGTTCATCATGAGGCAGGCTGAGCAGGGCGCGGACGGCGGCGGCGATGGCCGCTGGGTTTTCGGGGGGGACCACCCGTCCGGCTTCCCCGACAACATGGGCGGCGTCGCCAACGTCGGTCACCACGCAGGGAACGCCGCAGGCCATGGCTTCACCCACAACATTAGGAAAGCCTTCACCCCACGCCGAGGTGAGGCACAGCACATCAAGGGCGGGGTAGAGGCGCGGCATATCGTGTTCTGGGCCGTGCCAGACGATGTGCTGCGTGAGGCCGAGGGCGGCGGCCTGCTCCGTCAGCCGTGTGCGCAGGGCGTTGTCCCCGCCCCCGACGATGACCACGCGCAGATTGGGTACGCCAGAGACGAGCTTTGCCGCGGCGCGGAGGAACGTGGCGTGGTCCTTCATAGGGTCGATGCGGCCGACAAGGGCGATGACTGGGGCGTCATTGTCGGCCCCCCAAGCATGGCGGCGCTGGGCGGTTTCGTGCGGGGAGGAAGCCTTTGGCGAGAATGCGTCAGTATCTATGCCGTTTGGGACAACGCACAGTGCGCCTGCGGGCATGCCCCGCTTGCGGGCCACAGCGGCCCCGGCATGGGAGTTGGCGATGATACAGGAGGCAAAACGGGAAAAGCGCGCCTCAATGAAGTGGGAGGCCGCGTGCATCCAGTCGTATTGGGACAAATCCATGTCAGAGGCTCGCACCCCCCACACCCGGCACGAGACGGGACAAAGCACGCTAAGGATATTGGGCGGCGTCATGAAGCTGTACAGCACGTCCGGGGCGAAGCCGCGGACCGCGCTGCGAAGGCGTATGAGGAAGTTGAACAGGTCCCAGCGCCCGGTCTTGCCTAGTGGCAAGAGGGAGACGCCGCGCAGGTCTTCTTCAAACCCTCCGCCCGAGTAAAAAACCGCAATGCCCACATCATGCCCAAGTGCGGCAAGGCCGTTGGCAAGGCACACGATTTGGCGCTCCGCGCCGCCAGTTTCCAGTGAACGGGCAAGGAAAAGGATGCGCATCACGTCCCCCGCTTCCACGCATCAAGCCACGCCTGAAACATGAGGACGTCCCAGAGGTAGTAGTACCAGTTGGACTCGCCGTCGCGGTACTCGGTCCACATGCGGCGCACCGTGGCCACATCAAGGTAGCCGTCCTGCCGCAGGCGGTTTTCGTCAAGCAGGCTCTCGCACCAGTCGCGCAGGTCCGTGCGCAGCCAGTGTTCGATGGGCACGGCAAAGCCCATCTTGGGGCGCTCCACGAGGCGGGGCGGAACATAACGGTGCAGGACGCGGCGTAGCACGTGCTTTCCGGCGCCGCCTTGAATCTTGTGCGCCGAGGGCAGGCGGGCGGCAAATTCCACGACCCGGTGATCAAGGATGGGAACCCGTGCTTCAAGGGCGACGGCCATGGAGGCGCGGTCCACTTTGGTCAGGATGTCGTCATGGAGGTAGCCTTCAATGTCCGTCAGGCTCATGGCCCGCCACAGGTCGTCGTCCTCCGGCGGTGTTGGGGGCTGTGGTTCCGTGCCGCCAAGGACAAGGCGGTCTGGATGTTTGAAGTGCGACACAAGAAAGCGGTACAGCGCGGCATGGTTTGGCGAGGCCAGCCCGTCCAGCCGCCAGCGCAGGCGTTGGCCGCGCGGCCCGAGGACGTTCCACGCACGGGGCGGAAGCAGGCGCGCCAGCGACGGCAGCGCAGCGCGGACGGGGCGCGGTATCCTGCGGAGCATGGACCACAAACGGTGGGTCCAAAAATAGCGGGAATAGCCGTTAAAGAGTTCGTCGCCGCCGTCGCCGGAGAGGCACACCGTCACATGCTGCCGCGCCATGCGGTTTACGAGGAGGGTGGGCAGTTGCGAGGAGTCCGCAAAGGGCTCGTCCCAATGCTGGGGGAGTTCCGGTATGGCCCGGAGCATGTCCTGTGGCGTGAGAATGGCCTCGGTATGGGCGGTGCCGAGGTGGCGGGCGATGGCTGCGGCGTAGGGTGCTTCGTTGTAGGCGGCCTCTGAGAAGCCGATGGAAAAGGTTTGCACCGGGGTGGAACTGGCCTTTTGCATCAGTGCGGCCACGGTAGAGGAGTCGATGCCGCCCGACAAAAACGCCCCAAGGGGAACATCCGAGAGGAGGCGGCAGGCTACGGCATTGGAAAGCAGCGCGTCCAGTTCGTCCTCGGCGTCATCAAGGCTGCCGGAAAAGGGATTCTGCGCCCCCTGTTGCCAGATGCGGCGCGCGCTCCAGTAGGTGGTTTCCTGCGGTGGTGCATCGGGAGCGCGGAAGGTCAGGATGGTGCCGGGGCGCTGCTTGGCGATGCCTTCGTAGACGGTATATGGGGCCGGGATGGCATTGTGGCGGAAGTAGAGCGTCAGCGCGTTGCGGTCCATGGGCGCGTCGCAATCCGGGTGCGCGCGCAGGGCCGCAAGCTGGGAGCCGAAAAGCAGAGCTTGCCCCGCCAGCCCATAGACAACGGGCTTAATGCCGAGCCTGTCGCGGACCAACGAGAGGGTCTGGGTCTGCGTATCCCACAGGGCAAAGGCGAACATGCCGACAAACCGTGACGTGGCGGCTTCCAGCCCCCAGTGCTCAATGGCGGCGAGGATGGTTTCGGTATCCGATGTGCCCTTGAAGGCCGGGGCGTGGCGGCCCAGCTCCACACGGAGGTCGTGGTGATTGTAGACCTCGCCGTTGTAGGTGATGACGTAGCGGCCCGTTGCGGAATGCATGGGCTGGGCCCCACGCGGCGACAGGTCGAGGATGGACAGCCTGCGGTGGGCGAGGGCGATTCCGCTGTCATCGGGGCACCAGAACCCCTCGGCGTCCGGCCCCCGGTGGGCAAGGGCGTCCGCCATGCGTTTGGCGATGGCGCGCCGTGTGGTCTGGGGGGCTGGCGCTGTGGTCCAAAATCCTGCAATGCCGCACATGGGGTTAGGGCTCCTTGGCGGTGCTGTGTGGGGCGGGCTGGGCGGTGAACACAATATTGGCGTAGCCGTGTGCAATGCCAGTCTTCCTGAGCAGGGTCCGCGCCCAGTGTACCAGCATGCTGCGCAGGCCGTACGGGTAGCGGGAGCTGTAGAACTGTACCCCCGTGTGCCGGGGCAGGAACTGCGGCGTCAGGCACTGCCGCAGGCGTTGGACGGTAAAGCTCTGCTGGTGGCCCCAGCGGTGAAAGCGCACGCCGCAGTCGGGGCAGACTACGATGGAGTCCGCGAGGGTTTCCTCGTGGGGCACCGTCCCGAGGAGAAGTCCTTCCGGCTTGAGGACGCGGGCGAGCTCTGTGATGGCGGCGGCAAGGTCGGCGTTGCCGAGGTGCTCCAGCACCTCGGAGCAGAACACAGCGTCAAGGCTTGCGCTGGCAAAGGGCATGTCGGTGATGGACCCGCAGTGGGCCTCAACGCCGGGTATGTCCAGTGCCGCGACGGCTTCCGGGCTGATGTCCAGGGCCTTCATGGTCCAGCCGCGCTGCGCGGCGGCGCGTTCAATGTAGGCGTTGCCTATGCCGATGTTGAGCATGACGGGAGTGGCTGGCAGGTTTCGGGTATGGGCGGCGGCAAGGCGTACCAGATGTTCCAACCGGGTGCGGCTGTGCGCGAAGGAGGCGACGCCGCTGGTTTGAAAATAGGTCCAGATGGCTTCCTGATTCATGATGCGGCCTCCGGTGGGGTGGAGCGTGCGATGCGCCGCAGGGCAAGGGCGACATAGCAGAAGGAAAAGGCGTAGACGCACGATGTGGACAGCGCAATGCCTGCAACGCCAAAAATGCGCATGAACACGGCGTTGAGGATGATATTGAGCACAAGGTTGTAGAGCGCGGCGCGGGCAACGAGGGCATTACGCCTGAGCGCCGCAATCAGCCGGATGAGCATAATGGACGCGATGTAAAAGGGCAGTTGCAGAGCGGCCAGAGAGAAGACGCGGGCCACGGCCTGCGCATCGTCCACGGCAAAGGCCCCGCGCTGGAACACAATGGTGATGGCTGGTTCCGCCACAAGAATGAGCAGGCCGACCGCCGGAATGGCTCCCAGGAAAATGCGCCGGACTGTGGTCCGTACAACGGCAAAGGCTTCGGGGGTTTTGTCCTCCGCCACCAGCTGGGCAAGGTAGGGGATGGCCGCATTGCCAAGGGCCATGGCCGTCAGGCCCATGGGCAGGAGGATGAGACGGTTGGCGTAGTTGAGTGTGGCGACACTTCCGGCGGGAAGGTGGGCGGCCATGGCGTTATCCACCACAAGCGTACTGCTCATGAGTACCGCGCCGCCAAGGGCGGGGGCGTATTGGGTAATTGCATCCACCAAGGGGGCGCGCGGAAAGGTTAACCGGGGCCGCAGGGACAGCCCCCTGCGGCGCAGGACAACGAGCAGTACAAGAATTTCCGAGGCCGCGCCGGCCACTTGTCCGCCCACAAGGCACATGACGCCCCACTGTGGATACAGAAGCAGCAGCATGATGGTGGCTGTGGGGGTGGTAATGGGGGAAAGCGCGGCGGCGGCAAAGCGCTGCTGGGCATTGAGAATGCTGGCGGCAAGCATGACGAGGCCATTGAGGAAAACCCATGGCGCCAGCACTTGAACGGCGCGGACGACGCCCGCTGTTTTGGCGGCATCAAAGCCGCCGGCAAGAAGGGGGACATACAGGGGCGCGCACACAGCCAGCAGCACTGATGCCGTCAGGAGCGCCGCGCCGCCAAGCAGACTGATGCCGCCAAGAAGGGCTTGGCCTGCATCGCGTCCCAGCCGAGTGGTGGTGCGTACGTAGGCCGGAATGACGGCGGAGCCAAAGGAGCCGCCAAGAATGCCCACGGCAAAAACCGGAAGCACCAGAGCCATGGAGAAAACGTCCATGGCCTCGCCGGTGCCAAAGCGCTGGGCCGCAATGATGTCGCGGCCAAGCACGCCGAGTTTGACCACGGCGGTCAGGGCCGCAATAAGCGTCGCGGAGCCGAGAATGCTGGCAAAGGCGGATCGGGATTGCGGCACAAGGGACTCCCGTTGATCAGAGACCGGGCGCAGACGGAGAACGCATCAGTGTAAGGTAGCCGTAGGGGGAAAGTTCTGTCAACGCGAAGGGGCGTTTAGCGACGTGGCAGACATAACACAGCCGCCCCGGCCGAGCGTGGTCCGGGGCGGCTTGTCATATGGGG
>NZ_JBUDSW010000012.1:0-25572 GCF_054921475.1 Desulfobaculum sp.
GTCGCGTCCGGCGCTGACTATGACAAAGGCCACGTAGTGCACGGTGTTGCCGTCCTTGTCGATGAGGACGGAGCGGGTGCCCGATGGCGCCGTGGCGTTTTGCCCTTTGGCCAGGTTGTCCTCCACGTATTTGGCGGAGCCTTCGGCCATGGGTTCTTCCGTACTCTCTGCCAGCCCTTCAATGAAATAGAGCCTGTTGCCCCATGCATCCAGCTTGCCGCACATGCAGGCGTCCACATCCTTGGCGGTGGCGTTGATGCCGGTTGGGTCGCAGTCGGTATTGTCCGTGCGTCCGGCAACGCCGTCGCCCGTGTAGGACGGATAGGTGTTGGAAAAGAACAGACGCTTGATGAGGCAATCGCGCGTTTCCACAAGGATGGCGTTTGTTTTGCCCACGCGGCGGCCCTCCCACACCGTCATCCACGCAAAGCTGGCGGCGGAGATGATGATGCCGATGATGACGAGGACGATGGCCATCTCAAGGATGGTGAATCCTCCCCGGCGCGCGGAGGCCGTGTGGTGCGTGCGGCAGGTCGTGCGCGGCTGCATATCTGTATTGGGCCCCTTGCAGTAAAGGGTTTTCGACTCCATGACACAATGACACCTTTCATGGCGAATGGCAACAGAGCTGGCGCTTTTGCAGTGTGCCCGCAAAGGTGAATGGTGTTGGGGTGGTGCAGGTTTTTTCGCGTTTTTTGCCGTGTCTCTGGCATGCTTTGCGCCCGCGTATTGTAATGGCTGGCAAATGGCCGTAGAGTAAACAAAGGTGGACTCTGCTGTTTTGCCCGCGCTTCCTGCGGGCGTTTTCGGGCCTTTGCGTGGAGGTGTGATGACTCGCCTACGCTGTGACGGATACGTGTTGCCAAGCCGCCGTTCCCGCCGGGGACGCGCCGTTTCCGAGTTATTGGTCGGGGTGCTGATTGTGTCTATCGTACTGCTTGGGCTGCTCTATTTGTGGACAGAGGACGACAAGCCCACGGAATTTGGCATTGATGTCTCGCCCTACCGTGTTGCCAATGCCGTGTATGCGCACAATCTGCTGGAGCGCTACCGCCTCGCTGTCATGAACTATATAGACATGTACGGACAGCTGCCCGGCGATGTGGGGGCGCAAGCCAACGGCACCGGGCGCGGCGATTGGCGGCTGGAGCGTGAGTATGGCGAGGGCGAGCGCGCTTTGGCCGATATGGCCGATGCTTCCGTGGTGCCGCGCGGCACATTGCGCGTGCGTGGGCGGGAGCTTGAACTCGCGTGGGTGTCGTTGGTGGCGGATGAGCGGGAGCTTACAGGGGCCAACTATTTCGTTCTGCGCGGGTTCAACCGCGACGAGGCCCGCGCCATGGATTGGAAGTTCGACGATGGGCGCAACAATGACGGGGACATCCTTTACGCCGTGCGGGGTGAGGATGCCGTGGACCTGTATATGCGGCTGGAACTGGATAACTAAATCGTGGGCAGAACAAAGAGACTGAGGGGGACTGCCGTGGGGTACCGCAGGGGCTGGTTTGTTGGGGCGCTGGTGCTGGTTTGGCTGTGTGTGGCGCTGCCTGCTGGCGGTGGGACGGTCCGTGCGGGGCTGCAACCGCTGGCGGTGGTGTTCACGGGCAATACGCTGGGCCTGTATGACGCCTGCGAGACCTGCTCGCGCGAGGGGATTGGCGGTCTTGGCCGCCGCGCCACGGTGTTTGGCGATATCCGGCAGGAGTATGGCTCGCGCACGGTCTTCATTGGCGCGCCGTATGAGTTTATGCATTTCCGCAAGGGCGCGCAGGGGGCGTCCACAGCGGTGGCGCGTGCGTTGGTGGAGGCCTACGGCATGCTGGATTACGACCTCTTGTGCTTGGCCCCGCGTGAAGCGGCGTGGCTGGAGGACGAGGGCGTTTTGCCGCAGCGGACGCAGTGGGCCGTGGCGCGCAACGCGCCCATGACGCGCGTTATCTCGCGCGGGGGGTGGCGCATTGGCGTGGTGGTCTTTCCCGTCGCCAAGGCCACCTACAAGGGGCCGGACGCGCCGACGATGCAGGCCGTGGCCGACGCCGCACAGGGGTTGCGCCCGGAGGTGGACCTCGTCCTTGGCGTGAGCGCGTGGGGCGAGACCCCGGAGCAGAATTTCATGGCGCAGTATGACGAGGCCGTGGACGTGCTGCTGGGCAGCGGTCCGGGCATGGCCTCGGGCTACCGCCTCAGCCCCGGCGGCAGCACGCTGTGGCTGCGCAGCAACTTTGACGGGCGCGGTGTGTTGCGGCTTGTTGTGGCTGGTGACTTTTTGGCCGCCAATGGGCGGTATGTGGTCAACCAGCACTTTCGCGTGGCCAATATCCCGCTGGATGGCCGTGTGAAATATGATACGGCCGTATCAAATCTTTTCAGTTGGCTTTAGGATATTCGGGCGCGGACCACGAAAAAATATTCCATAGCCGATTTATTGCGATGTCAATAGTTGAACATGTTGTAATATTTGCCGTTTTTCCGCGAGCCCCTCGCATAAGCGGAATTTTGCAGGATTGTGCCACGGCCCGCAGATGGCCTTATTCGTTGACGGTCCACAAAGGCTCTGGCACATAGTAAAAATAGGGGGAAAGTCCAGCCAACCGTATGTTTTCGGTTGGGGGCCGCTGCCTGAAAGCTGCGGCAGGCTGCCCAGGCTTTCACTGCATCAGCAAAAGCACGGGAGGAACAGGAATGCGTTTGCTTCAGGCTGAAAAAGGAAAAGTCACTGGCTTCACGCTTGTGGAGATGGCCATCGTGCTGGTCATTATCGGCATCATCCTTGCGGGCGTGATGAAGGGCAGAGACATCGTGCGAGGCTCGCAAGTGAAGCAGTTCTCGCAGGGGTATGCCCAGAAGTGGGTCACCATCGCTTCTACCTACTACGACAAAGTGGGGCAGAACTTTATGGATGGCTCAGACAACGGCAACAACGGTGGAGGCAATCCCGATGGCCGGATGGATGGGGTGCCCTGCTGGAGTCAGAACAGTGGCTACGCCGCCGCGGATCGCTCCGATGGACTTCAGGTGCTGCGCGATGTTGGCATCACCCCCTGCACCATGATCAAGAGCGACCTGAACAACGACACCGCCACAACCTCCTGTAACAATGGATACAATATCTGGGAACGCACCGTGGAAGGTGAGTGGAGCGGTAAGGCCACCGTGGGTGTGGGCTTCTACAGCTACCTCGTCAACAACGCGCGGCGCAACTGCGTTGTCATCGGCGCAGTACCTGCCGACGTCGCCATTGGTCTGGACACCCTTATCGATGGGCAGGCCGACGGCGAAAACGGGCTGTGCGTCAGCATGTCGCCCCCTGGAACGGCCTACAATCCGGGTTCGTCCACGGACTTTGCCGCCAATGACAGTGCCCTGACTCCTCAGGAGTGGCCGACGCAGGATACCGGGCAGGCGCGGCTGGTGAACGTGGCCCTGATTTTGGACTTCTAGGCCGTTTCCCACGTGATGGGGACGTGAGCAAACACTTTTCATACAAGCCGAGTGGAGGCAGCGATAATGCAGTCTGTCAAAGATTACCGTGAAGGCAAAAGCGGCTTCACGCTTGTGGAAATGGCCATCGTGCTTGTCATCATCGGCATCATCCTTGCCGGTGTGATGAAAGGGCGCGACATTGTACGTGGCTCGCAGATCAAGCAGTTTTCGCAGGGGTTTGCGCAGAAGTGGGTGACCATCGCATCCACCTACTACGACAAGAAGGGGCAACCGCTGTTTGACGGTCCAAGTAACGGCAGCAACGCCACCGGTTCCGCCACAGACGGGCGCATGGACAGCCGGATGCTGGCCGACAACAGCGGCGGCGAGTCCGGCACCGTGGTCACGGACAGGGACAACGTAATGACCTACCTGCGTCTGGTGGGCATTGAGCCCTGCACCATGATCAAGAGCGACCTTGAGGACTCAAGCGATGATTGCGATGGCTCCGACTACAACGTGTTTGAGCGCATGGTGGACGGCGAGTTCACCGGTAAGCAGCGCGTTGGCGTTGGCTTCTATAATTATGTCATCAACAGTGGAGGCGGCACTAACCCGAACCGCAATGTGGTTGTGCTCCAGAATGTGCCCGTTGATGTCGCCATTGGTTTGGACACCGTCATCGACGGGCAGGCAGACGGCCAGAACGGCAGCTGCATCGCCCTTGATGTGGGCGCAGCCAACGGCGACTACGTCACGGCACCCGTGACCGCTCCAGCGTCTCCCGTGACTCCGGCAAGCTGGGGCACGGACAACACGGTCCTGACCTGCGTTGGTCTGGTGCTGGATTACTAGGGCACAAGGCAGAACGGCTCGGAGCACAGAGCCATTACCGCGAATATGGGGGAAGTCATGAAAAAGCGCGTCGAGAAGGGCTTCACGCTTGTGGAGATGGCCATCGTGTTGGTCATCATCGGCATCATCCTGGCAGGCGTGATGAAAGGCAGAGATATTGTTCGGGGGTCGCAGGTCAAGCAGTTCTCGCAGGGCTTTGCGCAAAAATGGGTGACCATTGCCTCCACCTACATGGACAAGACAGGGCAGGCCTTCGTTGACGGCACGGCCAACGGCGGCGTGAACGCCTCGGCCGACGGCTTCATGGACGGCGTCTTCATGGGCACCGGCAACCTCGCCCAGTACGATGAGGTTATCGACGCCGCACGCGACGTAGGCATTGAGCCTTGCACCATGATCAAGACCGACCTGTCCAACGACACCAACAACAACTGCGCCAACGGCTACAACGTGTTCATGCGCAACGTGGAAGGCGAAACCATCGGTAAGTCGCGCGTTGTGGTGGGCTTTTACGCCAAGCAGGTTGGGTCCAATGGTCCCTTCCGCAACATGGTGGTGCTGCAAAACGTGCCCGGAGACGTGGCGCGTGGCCTTGACACCGTCATCGACGGGCAGGCCGACCCGGCCAACGGCGCATGCGTCGGCATGGCCAATGCCACCAGTGAAGACATTGCAAGCATCAATACTACCTTCAGTGGAGCGAACCCCGTCAACCTGATGAACTCGTACCCGGATGCGAATTCCACCAATCAGTATGTCGTTGTGGGGCTCATTCTGGATTACTAGCGCGGGTTTCCGCGTTCCAGCGGATACGGAGCGGCAGATGGAACCGCGTCTGCCGTTTCGCATCCGGTGACAAACCGGAGGCGGCGGGGGGCCGTCTCTGGCGGTGAGGGGGGCAGCCGTGGTCCGGCATGCTGTGACAATCCGTCCATGAACACGGGGAGCAGCTCATGACGCACGACATCTTCGAAGCCTTGGGGTTGGATAAAAATCCGTTCTCCATGGCCGCAGATACCGATGGGTATTTCCATACCGGTACCACCAAGCAGATTCTCGACGAACTGGCGTTCGGCATCCTGTCGCGCAAGGGGTTTTTGCTCCTGACGGGAGAGGTGGGCGTGGGCAAAACGTCCCTGCTCTACCAGCTCCTGCGGCGGCTGGAAGGGGAACAGCTCGACACGGCGTGGATATTCAACACCATGCTGAACAAGGAAGAGCTGCTCCTTGCCATTGCCCGTGACTTCGGCATTGACGCCCCGCGTACGGCCAACGTGGCCGGACTGGTGGACATGCTGCAGCAGTTCCTTGTGGGGTGCAACACCCAGGGGAAGAACTGCGCCATCATCGTGGACGAGGCCCATAACCTGAGCCTGCCCGCCATGGAAGCCCTGCGCATGCTCTCCAACCTTGAGCTGGAGGGACGCAAACTGGTGCAGGTGCTGCTTGTGGGCCAGCCCGAACTCAAGGCCCGCCTCGACGAGCCAAAGCTCCGGCAGCTTCGTAGCCGCATCACCATCTATAAAGAACTGCAGCCCTTCTCCCTTGAGGAGACCGGGCGGTACGTCAACTACAAGCTCTCCAGCGCGTCGTCGCAGTTTCGCATTTCCGGTGCGCCCCTCAAGGTGCTGTTCCGGGCCACCTGCGGCAATACGCGCATGGTCAACCTCGTTATGGAGCGGGCGCTGTATGCGTCCGTGGCCTTCGGTGACAAGGAGCTCTCCGTCCGCGCGCTGGATGCGGCAGTGAAGGAGATCGGTTCCTGTCAGGTGGAGGTGGCAAACCGCCTTGCCGCGCATTCGCGCCGCCGCAAAATGGCGGTGGTTGCGGTTGCCGCGGCGGTGCTTGTGGGGCTGTCCTTTGCCCCGCTGTTCAAGACCACGCAGGGCAGTGCCAGCCTTGCCCGCCTTGCCGCGCGCAGTATGGCCGGGCTGACGGCGACGCCGGTTGGCGCCGATGTGGGCGGGCTGAGTGTGCAGACACAAGGCCGCGCCAAAGCCCCAGCCCCGGCGACAACTCCCGCCGTGCCCGCGGATGCCGCGGCGCTGGATAACGCTTCCGCGCCGGACATGGTGGCCTCTGTGGCGCCTGTGCCCCAAAAGAAGCCAGCGGCAAAAGCGCCGCCCAAGACCTATCCCGAGTCCTACGCGGCATTCCTCGACAAGGCCGGAATGGGCGAGCATCTGTCGGTGCTGGACCGCGCCGTACAGGAGCGCAAGGTGGGCATCCTTGAGGAAGTGGTGCCCGAGGGGAGCAAGCTCCTCAAGCTGGACCGCCTGCCCGCGCAGACGGGGGTCCCGTTCTCGTCCTTCCCGTGGAAGAAGCTGGTGCGGGAAAGCCCGGCGTGGCTGGTGCTGTGGGAGCCGCCCTTTGTGGTGCAGGACTTCTACTACGGCTACCGGAGCAAGGACATTTTGGCGCTGCAAAAGATGCTGAAGCGTCTTGGCTACTACTGGGGGCAGGACGACGGCATGGTCGGCCCCGTAACGTGGCGCGCCATTAACAGTTTTCAGAAGGATATGAAGCTGAAGCGCACCATGTGGCCGGACCCGGAAACGGTCTTCTGGCTCACTGTCATGGCGAAGCAGGGGTGACGGAAGAGGGCCCCGCACCGGGGCGACACCGCCGCGCAACGCTCACTATCACCACAAGGGTGGAGTTATGGCCGGACCCATTCGAATAGGCGACCTCCTGCGGGACAAAGGGTATATCGGAGACGAGCACATCCGCTACGCCCTGCAGGTCCAGCGTGTGACCAAGGAAAAGCTTGGGCAGGTGCTGACGCGTACCGGCCTTGTGTCGGAGTACGACCTCGTGCACACCGTGGCCCAGCAGCTGGAACTGGAGCATGTGAATCTGGACAGCATTTCCCCGGACTTTCAGCTGCTCAAGCGCTTCAACCGCAACACCTGCCTTGCCTCACGCGTGTATCCCTATGCGATGAAGGACAATCAGGTGGTGGCCGCCATCTCCGACATACCGGAGAACAAGACCGAGCAGTTCATTGTGCGCGCCACGGGCATGAAGCCCCTGTTCACCATGGCCGAGGAAAGCCGCGTCATTTCGGCTATCTATAACTATTTTTACTTCCTCGACAATCCGGTGGAAAAGCTGATGCAGCGCGAGGTGGGCATTATTGCCGCCGACACCAGCCGCACCGTCAGCCCCGACACCCTCATCAACTACATCCTGCTGCTTGCGGTGAAGCAGCGCGCAACGGACGTACACCTGCGGCCCATGGCGCGCGGCATTGCCGTGGCCTTCCGCGTGGACGGCGTGCTGCGCAACGTGGCCTTTTTGCCGCCGCAGCTTTCGCGCGTGACCACGTCCATCAAATTGCAGGGCGGCATGGACATTGCCGAACAGCGCCTGCCGCAGGACGGCCGCTGGACCGCGAATCTGCTGGAGCGCCGGTACGATATCCGTGTGTCGTCGGTCATCACGCCCTTTGGCGAGAACATGGTCATGCGTCTGCTCTCGCAGGAGCGGGCCAGCATGTCGCTGCCTGCGCTGGGCATCCTTGAGGATGATGTGGTCCGCATCACGCGTCTGTTCGACGAGCCGTTTGGCATTTTGCTGCTCACCGGACCGACCGGTTCGGGCAAGACCACCACGCTGGTCACGGGGCTGACCTCCCTCGACCTCCTCGGCAAGAACGTGCTCACCGTTGAGAACCCCATTGAATATGTGGTGCCCCTTGCGCGGCAGACGCAGGTGAACGAGGGCGCGGGCTATGGCTTCTCCAACGCCATGCGGCATTTTTTGCGGCACGACCCGGACGTCATCCTCATCGGCGAGATGCGCGACGAGGAGACCGCCACCACGGCCCTGACTGCGGCCACAACGGGGCACCTTGTGCTGTCCACCCTGCATACGAACACCGCCATCGGCGCCATTCCGCGTTTGCAGGGCCTTGGGATGGATACGCAGATGCTGGCGGAAAGCCTCATCGGCGTGGTGAGCCAGCGCCTTGTGCGTACGCTGTGCCCGCATTGCAAGAAGCAGGTGCCGCCCACCAAGGAGGAGTTGGACTACCTTGGCGAGTCGCTGGAGATGGTCTCTCGCGGCGAGGGGTGCGAGGTGTGCAACAATTCGGGCTACCTTGGCCGGACGCTGGTCTATGAGGTGCTGGTGGTGGACCGCGAAGTGCGTGAGGCCATGGAAAAGGACATCGAGCTGACCCAGTTGGAGGACATGCTGCGCCGCAAGGGCTTTCGGACCATGTTCGACGTGGCGGTCATCAAGGTGAAGGACGGCATTACCTCGGTGGAGGAAGTCCAGCGAGTGCTTGGCAAGACGAGGTACTAGCGGCGGCGGGCCGCATGTGGCGAGAGGCGAACAAACGGGGGGAGCATGCCCATATTCCGGTTCAAGATGCTCGGCTCGGAAGGCAAGGTCGACAAGGGCGTTGTGGAACTGCCCTTTGACGACGACGCGCCAGCCATCCGCTATTTGGAGCGGCAGGGCGGCGTGGTTATCGCCATCCAAAAGCTGGGAACCGTGATGTCGTGGCTGACCAAGCTGGCCACGCAGGGCTTCTCGCGCGTTGGGCGGTCGGACCTTGCGGAGTTCTTTAACAATATGGCCATGCTGCTTGGCGCTGGTGTTCCCGTGTTGTCCGCCATGGACGAAATTATGGAAGAGATCAAAAACCCCATGCTGCTCATGACCCTGCGCTTTATGCGCACGGACATTGAAGGCGGGCAGACCTTTGGCGAGGCGCTCTCGCGGCATCCCAAGGTGTTTAACCCGCTGGTGCAGTACATGTGCCGCATTGGCGAGGAAACCGGCATGCTGGACCGCATGTGCCGCAAGTCCGGCGAACACCTTGAGCATATCGAGGAAATCGTTAGCGGCACCAAGCGCGCGCTGGTGTACCCGGGGTTCATCCTTGGCGTGGTTATCCTGTCGTGCTTCTTCTGGTTCTATTTTGTGGTGCCGCGCATCGTGAAGCTGTTCTCGGACATGGGCGTCACCACGCCCGCGCCTACACGCGCGCTTATCGCCATCTCCAACTGGTTTCAGATGTATTTTGGCTGGACGGTCATTGGCGTGGTGGGCGGTATCATCCTGCTCAGCTATCTGCGGAGAAACAGCACCCGCGTGCATTATATTTTGGACTCCATCGCCCTGCGCGTTCCGGTGTTCTCAACCATTATCGAGACGTCCATCATTGCGCGGGTCACGGAGTATTTGGGCATTCTCATTGGCGCGGGCGTTGGCGTGCTGCGCACCCTTGAGATTATCACCGAGTCCATGACCAACCTTGTGTACAAGGGCCGGCTCATCCTTGTGCAGGACAGCGTGCGCAACGGCAACGCGCTGTCGGACTCCATGAAGCAGGCCGAGGCGCTGCACCCCTTTGCGGTGCGCATGGTGTCCGTTGGCGAGCAGACCGGACGCATTGAGGAGCAGACGGAATATGTGGCCAAGCTGTACCGCGACAAGCTCTCCGCACTGGTGGAGGTGCTGGGCAAAACGCTGGAGCCGGCCATGCTGGTGTTCATGGGGCTGCTCTTCGGGGCCATCTTTGCGGGGCTGTTGCTCCCCATCTACGACATGATCGGCAAGGTCGGCTGACGGCCGGGAGGAGACGATATGCGGTGGATCGTAAGTATTGTGCTCAGCGTGGCCTTTGCGGCGGGAATCGTGCTGGCCTATCAGGGCTGGATGGATTTTCGCACCTCGCAGGCGGAGATTGAGTTCCTCAAGCAGGAGATGCGCAACTACCAAAAGGTGGAGCGCATGTACGCCGAGCAGGAGGAAAAGGTCGTGGTGGTCAACGCCCTGTGGGAGGAGATTCAGGACGTGGGCCTCGCCCCCGCCAATTGGCTGCAATATCCACTGTCCATCGGCAGAACCATGAGTTGGCGCGACCTTGAGCGGTTGCTCTTCCTCGCCAGCAACGACCCGGAAACCGGGGGCTACTGGTTTGAGCCGAGGCTCTTTCGGGTGACGCGCGTGGTGGTTGCCCCGGAAGGGGGCGGAGAAGGCGGGGAAAACGCCGGACTGCCGCGTCAGATGTACGAGACCGTCATGCAGGGCCAGTTCATGATTCCCAAGAAGAAGTGATGCGGCCCATCACCTTGGCATTTAGCGAAACGGGGACCAAGCGATGACAGATCCCAAGCACGATCCCAAGAAAAAGCCGGAAGACGTGACGGACGAAAGCAAACGGACCGACACGGACGAAGCCGTCGTACCCGAGCTTGAGCTGGAGGATATCTCCTGGGAGCTGGAGGACGCTTCCGAGCCGGAGGCCGAAGAAGCCCCTGCGCCGCCTGTGGACGCCGCCGCTTTCGACGAGCCTGCGGACGAGGACGCCGCCCCCGAGCTGGAGGACCTTTCCGCGGAAGTGGAGGAGGTGCCCTATGACGAGCCGGAGGCAGGAGCGGACGCAGCAGCGCCAGCGGCGCTGGACCCCTTTGAGTCCGAAGTGGCCGCCAGCGCTGATGAGGACGCCACCTACGTCACCGCCGGGGACGACGCGGACATCGAAGAGGGCGACGTGGAGGACGTTGTCGCCCTTGGCGAGGACGACATCGCCCAGCCTGAAGGCCCGTCCACGGAAGAAGATCTCATGACGGTGTCCCCCGACGAGGACGCGGCGTACGGCGAGGCCGAGGACGCCACGTACGAGGAGGAAGGCGAAGCCCTGTCGCTGGAGCCTGACGAGGCCGCCGAACCTGAGCCCGAGCCTGAGCCAGAACAGGCCGCCGCACCGCCGCCCCCGCCGCCTCTTCCTGACATGGAGGAGCCGGAGGAGGAAGCGGGCTATTCCACGGACTGGGGCTGGAAGGTCGTGCGCAGTGGCTTTACCCCGTTTGTGTTCGAGGCGCATGAGGAAAAGTTCTATTTTGCGTCGGGTTCGGCCCAGCGCATTGACGATGCGGCCGGCATCGGGCGGTATTTCAAGTACCTTGTGGATTACGCGGAGTCTCCGGGCATGGGCCTTTTGACCCTGACCACGGAGTACAAATACGCGGGCGTCCTCGCGCGCAAGAACCTTGAGGAAGTGGGCGAACTCAACACCGAGGGCACCCTGCATATGTTCGCCAAGCGCAAGCTGGAGGGTGGACAGGTCAGCGTGTTCTACGAGGTGCTGCCCCGTGACCGCCACGTAGCCATGCTTGAAAGCTACAACGCGTCGGACAGCGGGTTTGTCTTTCTTGATTCCATTTCGCTGGCTTTTGGCCTGCTGAAGAAGAAGGGGCGGGGGGCTCACGCCATTGCCCTGCATCTGCCAAGCGCCATCGTGCTGGTGGCAGGCAAGGGCGGCGATGTGCACCTTGCCCGCCGGTACACCCTCGTCGGCGACGATGAACAGGCGTTGGTGGAAGGCCTGTTCGCCCTGGACCAGGACCTTGCGGCGCTGGAAAAGAACGTCGGCCAGAAGATTTCCCATGTGGACTGGGTGGAGGCGCTCACCGCCACACTGGAATTGCCGCGGCCCGATACGGAAATTCCGTTGGTGCCCATGCCGGTGCACGAACTGTCGCTGGATGGCGACGTGGTGTGGTCCGCACTGCCCACAGCGGTGGGCACGGCCCCGACCAGCGCCAACCTTGGCCCAAAGCAGGAAATGTATCTGCGTCCGCTGGAGCAGGCGGAAAAGTGGCTGTGGGCCGTTTTCCTTGCCCTTGCGCTGGTGGCCGGGGCGGGCGTGTACGCCATTCAGGGCGTGCGCTCGCAGGTCAAGGAGCAGGTGCAGATTTATCGGCAGGAGTTGCGGCAGGTGGAGGAGCGCATCCGCTCCCGCGCCGTCAACGTCGCCTTTGAGGACGTGGACCCTGCCTTGAATTTGGCCAACAGCTTCCGCCGCTCCGCGCTGTCGCCGCCCTTTGGCGAGCTGTGGAACTTCCTTGCCTCGCTTCGGCCCGAGGCCGTGCGTGTGGACGGGATGGAACTGCGCTACGGGCTGGACGCCGTGGACGTTCGCCTTGAGGGGCAGGTGGAGATGGAGCTCGCCGCGGCGCAGCAGGTGTTCACCACGTATATTGAGGAGCTGGAGCTTGCCGGGTTCTCCGTCGTAAGCCAGCAGCTCGATTTGGACCTTGAGGGGAACTACTATTCGCTCAACATCAGGTGGCCGCTCAGCAACAAGGGGGACTAGATGCATCCGGGCAGACGGAACATACTCATACGTTGGGCGGGATATGGCCTTGTTGTGGTGGGCACCGTGGCGTGGCTGGCAACCAAGGACCATCAGGTGCCGACCTTTAAATCCGATGTGATGCGCAAGCTTGCGCCACAGCAGGTGAGCATGCCCTCGGATGAAGCCACGGAAGCCATCCGCGCCGCTATTGACGTGCTGCGGGGGACGAAGGCTACCTATGCCAAGGTGGACTCCGTGGAGCCGGACCTGCTTGTGCTGGACGAGGCCGCGGAGCAGGAAACCGGGCGCCGAACCCTGACGCTGACGGCCATCTCCATTGGGCCAAAGTCCAAATACGTGATGCTGTCCGGCGCGGCCTACAGTGAGGGCGACGTCCTTCCCGATGGGCGCGTCATCAAGCGCATTGAGCCGGACGCCGTGGTCTACGGCGTGGGCCAGACCGAAGAGCGGCAACGGTGGCTGCCACCGTTTAGGGTGGAGCTCAAGCGTCCCGAAAGGGACAAGGGCGAAGCCACCACGTTCGACCCCACCCAGCCCATGGCCGGGGGCGAACAGCAAGAGGCTGCGGCCGCGCCACCTTCCGGTGTAGACATCGGCGAGTTGCCGCCGGACCTGTCTCCGGATCAGGCGCTCCAAATTCTGCAACAGCTTGGAAAACAGCAGTAGGAGCGCGCCATGCTTGATATTTTACGCAAAATCTCGGTGTGCGGGGCGCCACCCGCGATCACATCGGAACCCCTTTCCGCTGGAAGGGACAGGAAGGTGCCGACCATGCGCAGGTGTACGATGGTTTTGGGATTGGTAGTCGTGTCGCTTTGCCTTGCGGCATGCGGGAATCAGGCGTCCAAACAGCTTGAGAGCAACCTTGATTACGACGCCCTCTACAAAAGCATCCGTCACGAGAACGAGCAGTTCCTCAAGGTACGGGCGCAGGAGGAGCAGTTGGAGCAGGAGAAAGGCTCGCTGGTGGAGGCCCTTGAACCAGTCTTGCCCGAGTTCAACCCGTTGGAGGAGACGCGCATCTCCATCAGCGTGCAGGAAGAGACCATCCATAATGTGCTCTACCTTATCGCGCGCAATGCGGGGCTGAACCTTGTCATCGAGCCGGGCATCAGTCTGGATAACAGAATCACCATCAGCTTTGAGGATGCCTCCAGCGCCCTTGTGATGGAAAAGCTCCTCGAAGCCTACGACCTCGCATGGGATGTCAAGGACAACATCCTGTACGTCCAGCGCTGGAACGAGCGTACCTTCGAGCTTGATTTCGTCAACGTCACCAGCGAGGTCGCAACATCCAGCGGCGGCGACATCTTCGGCAACCTTGGCAATGAAGGCTCGGGCGGCGACCTGTCGGGCGAGTTCACCCTTGAGACGGAAATGGGCGGCTCGCTTGAGGACGATTCCCTCTATGGCCTCATCCTTGAAACCGTGGATGCCATCATCAACGAGGAAAGCGGCAATATCGACGGCGGTGGCGGCGGTGGGGGCGACTCCGCCGACAAGAACGGCTTCTTCGCCCTCGACCCGTTGGCGGGCCAGTTGTACGTGCGCACCACGCCCGGCAAGCTGCGCGCCGTGGCGAAGATGCTCAATAACCTCAAGGCCAAGCTGTCGCGGCAGGTGGTCATTGACGCACGCATCCTGCAGGTTTCGCTGGATGACAACTGGAGCCTTGGCATTGATTGGAACTACGTGGACCAGCGCCTGTCCGCAGGCGACTCCGGCACCACGTTTGAATACCTGAGCCGCTTTGACAACCCTGCGGAATACCCCAATGGCATCGGCAGTCTGACCCGCAGCGGCGACGACGTTATCTTTAAGATGACGGGCTTCACCAAGGGCGACATTGCCATCAACGCCGCCATTGAGGCCATGCAGACCTTTGGCGGGCTGAAGACCGTAGCCAATCCGCATGTGCGCGTGCGGCACGGCCAGCCTGCGCTGTTCACCTCCGGCCAGTCGGAAAAATACGTCAGCGAAATCTCGCGCGAGGTGGACGACGACAACAACACCACCTTCACCGTGGAGACGGCAACGGTCTTTAACGGCGTGATGCTGGGCGTCATCTGCTTCATCAACGACGACAACAAGATTGATATGCAGATTTACCCCATCAAGAGTGAGGTCAACTCCAGCAGCCTTGAGCCCAAGGCCGTAACCGGCGCTGGCGACCAGATCTCCCTGCCCAAGGTGGAGGTGAAGAACGTGAGCACCACCGTGCGCGTGAGCGATGGGGACACCATCATCCTTGGTGGCCTCATCGACAAGGACACCGGCAAGACCGACTCCGGTGTGCCGGGGCTCTCGCAGGTTCCCGGTCTGGGCTGGCTGTTCAAGAGCCGCACCCAGATTGAGAGCGTGCGGGAACTCGTCATCATCATGAACATTAGGGTAGTGCAATGAGCGTTATCTACCGCAGTCTCCAACAGCTGAAAAAGGAAGAGGCGGCGAGGGAGACCCGGCAGACGCCTCAGGCCGTGGCTCCGCGCATGAGCAAGCTCATCATCCGGGCGGTGATTTATATCGGCATTCTTGTGCTGCTTGTGGGCTCCGGTGTGTTCTTTATCAAGCACGAGGTGGAGCAGATTGAATTGCCGCTGCCGCCCGATGTGCCGCGCGCCCAAAACGCCAGCGTGCAGGAGCGCGCCCCCGGCGATGGCACGGAGAGCGACCTTACCGCAGACCTTGCCCTGCCGCGGCGGCAGGAGCCGCCTGTGAATCAGGAGCCCATCGTCAAGCAGCGCCTGTACCGCCCAACGGTGGAGGAGCGCCAGCAGGACGTGGTGGACCTCACCAAGCCCACCAAGGCCTTGGAAGTGCATTTTGCCAAGCGGGCGCGCACCAACGAGCAGGTACTCTCGCTCCAGCGCAAGCTGGTGCAAACGTCCGAAACCGGCGATTTGTCCAAGTCCAAGGAACTGCTGGATAGGATGACCACCCAAATCGGCCGCAAGGAAAGCGCCACCAAGTACAAGTGGGAAGGCTACCTTGCCCTCAAGGAAAAGCGCTACGCCGACGCGGAAAACTTCTACCGCCGCGCCCTGAGCCTGCGCCCGTCGGACTTTGTGAGTAATCTGAACCTTGCCTATGCCCTGCTTGGCGAGGACAAGCGCGGGGAGGCGCTGAGTATCTACCGCCGCCTCGTGGACCGCTATCCCATGAACGAGAAGGTGCTCCAGCTGGGCCGCATCCTCGGCGAGCGCTAGATGCCCGCGCCTGCGCGCATCCTGCCGCCGTCCATACTGGCGCACCGCTTCCGTCACGCCTCTCCCGCCCGGCACCCAGCCCGCGGGGGAGGCGTTTTCCTTTTGCCCGGCAACACAGTGTTTTTTCGCATCTGGCGGCCCTGCGCGGCAAATTGGGTTGTGCCGGGACGGGGCATGACGTATGTTGAAGAATAGACAGGTGTTCCGCGAGAGGGGTCGTGTGGTCCAGTGCAGCCAGAGGGGGTATGGAGGCAATGCGCAGACAGGACGGGGAGCAGCCATCCCTGCATGGCGAATCCTTATATGATCATCTCAGAACCTACGCGGAAATCGGCATGGCCCTCTCCGGCGAAAAGGACGTGTCGCGCCTGCTGGAGATGATCGTCTACGAGGCGCGCAAAATTACCGCCGCAGATGCCGGCACCCTCTACATGGTCAGCGACGACGGCTCCCACCTCAACTTTGTCATCCTGCAAAACGACACCATGAAAACGCGCATGGGCGGCACATCCGGCGTTCCCATCAATCTGCCGCCTGTGCCCCTTGCCGTGGACGGCGCGCCAAACCACGCCAATGTGTCGTCCCATGTGGCGCTGGAAGGCGACATCGTCAACATCCGCGACGTGTACACGTCCGAGGCCTTCGATTTTACCGGCCCCAGAAAATACGACGAGGCCACGGGCTACCGCTCCAAGTCCATGCTGGTCATCCCCCTGCGGAATCACGAGAGTGAAATCATTGGCGTGTTGCAACTGCTCAACGCCATGGACCAATCGCAGGACGACGGCATTGGAGAGTTTACGGACGACCGGGTCATGCTGGTGGCGTCCCTTGCCTCGCAGGCCGCAGCGGCCCTGACCAAGACCCAGCTTATTCAGGACCTGAAGGACCTGTTGTACGCCTTCATCAAAAGCATCGCGAACGCCATTGAAGAAAAGTCCCCCTACACGGGGGGGCACATTAACCGCGTGGTGGACATCACCATGATGATTGCCCGCGAAATCAACGAGATGGACGACGGCCCCTTCAAGGACGTCTTCTTTACCGAAGACGAACTGGAAGAACTCAAGCTGTCGGCGTGGCTGCACGATATCGGCAAAATCATCACCCCCGAATATGTGGTGGACAAGGCCTCCAAGCTGGAGACCATCTTTGACCGTGTGGAGCTTGTAAAGCTGCGTTTTGAGCTTATTGAGACCGCGCTGGAGCTGGAATTTCAGCGGCGCAAGGACGAACTGCGCGCGGCGGGTGCGGCCAGTGCTGCGGCCATGAGCGCCCTTGCCGATGAGCACGACGCCGCCATTGCCGAAGTGCGCGAGGACCGGGACTTCGCCCTCTCCTGCAACGAGCCGGGGGAGTTTATGAGTGACGACCGGGTCGAGCGTCTGAAGGCCGTTGCCGCCAAAACATACTCCATCAATGGCGAGGAGCGCCCCTACCTGACGGATGATGAGGTGGAAAACCTGTGCATCCGCAAGGGCACGCTCACCGGGCGCGAGCGGGGCGTCATTGAAAACCACGCCCGTATGACGGGGAAAATGCTGGGGGAGCTTCCGTTCCCCAAAAAACTCTCGCGCGTGCCGGAGTTTGCCAGCGGCCACCATGAAAAGATGGACGGCACAGGCTACCCCGAGGGCCTTTCCGGCGAGCACTTGGCCCTGCAATCGCGCATCATGGCCGTGGCCGATATTTTCGAGGCCCTCACCGCCAAGGACCGCCCGTACAAGAAGCCCATGCCCCTGTCGCAGGCCGTGAAGATCCTCGGCTTTATGCGCAAGGACAACCACATTGATTCCAACGTCCACGACCTGTTCCTCTCCTCCGGGCTGTTCCGCCGCTACGCCGAAAGCGAACTCAACCCCGACCAGTTTGATGACGTGGTGGTGAACCCCACCCTCACCGAGCGGCGGGTGTTGCTGGCCGGGACGGCTGGGATGGAGGATATGAGCGCGCTGCTTGGCGAGTGGGGCGCGCGCATTGAGCATGTGGACGACGGGGAACAGGCGCTGGATATGCTGCGGCAGGCGTGGCACGACGGCTCGCCCTACACCTTTGCCGTGCTGGATGCGGACCTGCCGGAGCGCGGCGGATTCGATGTTGCCAAAATTCTGTCGCATGTTGCGGGGTTTCCGGTGTGGCGGCTGGCCGTGAGTGCGGCGCGGCATGCCCCGGGCAACGCCAGCCTTGCCGTGGCCCTTGGACTGGCCGGCTACGTCACCTCGCCTGTGGAGGCGGACGACCTGCGAAAGCTCCTCTTTGGCGTGGAGCACCGCAGCCGCGAGGCCCGCACGGCGGCTCGCGCGCGTCTGTGCCGGGTGCCGGAGGCGGACAAGCCGGAACGCCCCTCCCTGCTGGTGGTGGAGGACGCGGCCAACGCCCGTATGCTGGTGTCCTATTACCTCAAGGACATGGACGTGGACATGGACTTTGCCGAAAACGGCCGGCAGGGGGTGCTGGCCCTGCGTGAGCAGCGCTACTCCGTGGTGCTGACGGGAACGCACCTTGCGGACATGAGCGGCGCGGCATTCATCCGTACCGTGCGCGAATTGGAGCGCGAGGCCGGTGTGTGCGAAACGCCCTTTGTGGGCCTTGTGCCGCACTTTGTGGTCGGCGCGGGAGAGGAGTGCTTACAAAGCGGATTCAATAGCTACCTGACCAAGCCCATCAGCAAGCAGGAGCTGGTGGGCACGCTGTCCGAATACCTGCGAGCGTGACGCAATCATACTGACGGGGCGGAGACGGTCCGTCTGGGAAGCCAGCTTATGGATATCAATTCCTCCACCAAGTACAGAACGCTGCACAAGGGGCACATCGTCTACCGCGAGGGGCAAAAGGGCACCGTGGCCTATATGCTCAAGAAGGGCCTTGTCACGCTGTACAAGACCCAGAGCAACAAGCGGCTTATCCTCGCGCGCATCCGCCCCGGTGAGGTGTTTGGCGAGGACGGCCTGTTCACCGCCGGGGCGCGCATTTCTTCCGCCGTGGCTGAGGAGCCGTCGGAAATCATCGTCATTGATCAGGATGTGTTCAAGACGATGCTCCTCAAAAGTCCGGGACCGGTGCAGCGGCTGATGCGTTCGCTTATGGCGCAGGTGTCGGCCATGAAGGACAAGCTGGCCGTGGGCGTGAGCGGCAACGTGTTCCTCAGCGTCTGCGCCGTGCTGGAGCTGATGCACCGCGTGCACTGCGCCAAACTGCAGGCGCGGCAGGAGGGGGAGAGCCTGCCGCTGGGCGTGAGCTATGCGGAGTTCTCGCGCGAGTGCAAGGACATCGTCCTCGTCTCGCAGTTGGAGATTGACGAAATCATCACCCGCCTTGCCAAGTTGCAGATTCTTTCCGTTGCCGACGTGCGCGAGCCCATCATGAAGCGCGACGCCCTTGGCCGCCTGCGCCGCAAGTCGGACTTCCTCAAGGACCGCGCCATCACCATTCCGGAGCCGGAAAAGTTTCTGTCCGTGGTGCGCAGTCTGTCGCAGGAGCTTGGCCCTGTGCGCGCGCCCTTTACGGAGTGCCTTGAATTTGTGGACGTGTACGACTTTGCCCGCAGTGTGGACGCGGACCCGGAAATCATCTTCCGCAAGATGAGCTACAAGGAAATTCCCGAAACCATGTTCTTTTTCCACAAGCCCACGGTGGAGGAATGGGCCAAGGACATGGGCGACGAATTCTTCCGCCGCGTCAAACGCAAACGCGTCTCGCCCGAGGACCTTGAAACCGTGGACGACATCGTTCACGTGGACAACGCCACGCTGCAGGAGGCGTTTTCGCGCCTTGGGTACCACAAGCTCGCCGTGCTGGCGGCCATGGCCGGGGAGGAGGCCAAGGAGCGCCTCTACGGCAGCCTGTCCCAAAAAATTGCGGGCGTGGTGCGCGACCAGGCCGGAAGCCTTGAAGGCGTGGACGAAATGGAGGCCGCGGACATCGAGGAGGAGCTTATTGACACCATCAAGGACATTAAGGGGATAGGGCGGTGAACGTCGCCACCATCATCGGCATAGTCATCGGCATGGCGGTGCTGGGCTTTGCCACGTGGTTTTCCACGGCCAGCGCCCTTGTGTTCCTTAACCTGCCGGGGCTGGCTATCGTCCTTGGCGGGACGGCGGCGGCCACCTTTATCTGCTACCCCCTCAAGGAAGTGGCGCGCGTGCTGCAAATCTTTCTCATCGCCCTTGGGCGGGAGGAGCTCCCCATCGGCGAGTACATCGGCGCGCTGCATTCCTTTGCGGATGTGGCCTCGCGCGGCGGGACCATGCGGCTGGAGAAAAAGCTCCCCGGCATTGAAAACGAA
Source organism: Desulfobaculum sp. (assembly GCF_054921475.1). NCBI lineage: Bacteria > Pseudomonadati > Thermodesulfobacteriota > Desulfovibrionia > Desulfovibrionales > Desulfovibrionaceae > Desulfobaculum > Desulfobaculum sp. The sequence goes on from NZ_JBUDSW010000012.1 coordinate 19,889, forward strand.
TTCCTCAAGGACGCCATGCAGATGGTGGTGGACGGCTACCCGCGCGAGGAAATCCGCGAGATTTTGGATACCCGCATCCTGCAGGCCTACGAGCAGGAAATGTCCGCCGCGGGCATTTACCGCACCATGTCGCGCCTTGCTCCGGCCTTTGGCATTATCGGCACGCTCATCGGGCTGATTGGCATGATGCAGGCCATGGGCGCGGACCTGCGTGAAATCGGCCCGGCCATGGCCACGGCGCTGACCACCACCCTTTACGGCATTTTGCTGGCGAACATGGTGTTTTTGCCCATCGCCGTGAAGGTGGAAAAGCGCATTGAGGAGCGGGCCATTCTTATGTCCGTCATCCGCGACGGGGTTTTGCTCATCAAGGACCGCACGCCGGCGCTCATTGTGCTGGATAAGCTGAAGGCCTACTTGCCGCCACGGCGTTGGGGGTCCATCACCGTGCAGCGCAAGGCCGCGCCGCCGCGTCCGGGGAAGGAGCGGTCATGATACGCTTTTCGCGCCGCCGCGCACGCCTGAACGCCGAGGGCGGCGGGTGGGAACTCTCCTTTGCGGACATGATGACCCTGATTCTGTGCTTCTTCATCCTTGTGGTCTCCGTGAGCGAGGTGGACGACTCTCACTACGAAACCGTGGCGCGCTCCCTTGGCGAGGCCATGAGCGCGCCGCCGCCTGAGGGCGAAGCGACCATGCCTGATGAGGTTCGCGTGCGCCTGCGCACGCTGCGGCAAATCCATGCGGACCTTGCCCGGCGCGTTGGCCCGGCCAACGCCGTGGTGGAACTCAGCCGCCGTGATGACGCTGTGGCCGTAAACCTGCACGGCGCGGTGCTGTTTGATTCCGGCAGCGCGGAACTCACGCCCCTTGCCCTGCGGGCGCTGGAAAATGTGGCCCCGGTGCTGGTGGGCATCCCCTACCGGGTGACCGTGGAGGGGCACACCGACGACAACCCCATCCGCTCGCAGGAATTTCCGTCCAACTGGGAGCTGTCCGCCGCGCGGGCGTCCGCCGTGGCGCGCTACCTTATTGGCAAGGGCTTTCCCAAGGACAAGTTGCAGGTGAAGGGGCTTGCGGATACGCGCCCCGTGGCGCCCAACCGCGACGCGCAGGGCCGCGCCATTGAGGAGAACCAAATGCGCAACCGGCGCATTGTCATCCTTGTTGCCCCGGCGGCGGGGGAGCGGAACGCGCCGAAGGGATAACACGTTGGATGGATGGCACGCGGCCAGACGGTGCACCGGCCAGACGACACAAAAAAGGGCGCGCGGCAAATGCCGCGCGCCCTGAATGCGTTCTGTGTGGCTAGGCGTAGCGGGGTTCTTCTTCCCGGACCACCTGAAAGCCCTTGCTGCCTTTCACCCGGCCGGGCAGGCCGTAGAATTTCTTCACGCCCTCCACCTCGGCGGTGAGGAGTTCCTCCGTGTCCGTATTCAGGAGCAGGATGTCCCCCACGTCAAGGTTCAGGAGCTGGCGGCCCGTAATTTTGGTCTGCCCCAGTTCTATGACCATCTCTACCGGCGTTTCAAGCAGGCGCTCCTTGAAGCGGGCAATCCACGCGTGGTCCACTTCCAGCCGTTCGGACTGGAAGGAGGCGTGCAGCTTGGAGCGGATAGGCTCCAGCGTCGCGTAGGGCAGGCACACGATAAGCGAGCCGATGGCGTTCTCCAGCTCCACCTCGAAGGTGACGACGATAACCACGTCCGAAGGCGGCACGATGGCCGCAAACTGTGGGTTAATCTCGGAGCGGGTCTGCTCAATGTGCACGTCGTGCACCGGGCGCCATGCGTCCTCTAGGTTGGAGAGGGCAATCTTGACCACGCGGTCCACGATGGCTTGTTCAATGGCCGTAAAGTCGCGGCCCTCCACCTTGGGCTGGCTGCCAGCGCCGCCAAAGAAATTTTCCACGAGGGCGAAAACGAGCCGGGAGTCCACGACCAGCAGTGCGTTACCGCGCAGCGGGTCCATCTTGAAGATGTTAATGGACGTGGGCACCGGCAGGGAGCGCATGAAGTCGCCGAACTTCGACATGTCGATGGAGATCGGGTTCAGGTCCACGCGTTTGCGCATGGCGTTGGCCAGTGCATTGGTGCACAGCCGCGCAAAGCGGTCGTTCACGATCTCCAGAACCGGCATCCGGCCACGGATGATTCGGTCCTGATTGGCCAGGTCGAACGAGACGACCCCGGTATCGTCCTCGGGGATTTCCGCCTCCGCTTCGATTTCGCCTCCTGAAAGGCCTCGGAGTAACGCGTCGACTTCGTCCTGATCGAGAATCTTGCTCATAATATCGCCTGTAGGGTTCTTGCGGCGGCAAAAAACGCCGCCTGCTGAGATTCGGTGTCTAAGTACAATACGCCGCGCCGCGTCATGGCGCAAGGCCCCGGGCCTGTGGTGAAGCCGGTGCACGGCGCATTTTGAGGCCGTGCCCGCTGCCGCCGGATGTGCCATATCCAGCGCCGGCGCGGGGTTTCCCGTAAGTATGCAAATGCCGAACCACTTTTTTTGCATCTGCCTGTGCCGCGCCCGGAGCGGGGACGGCAGGCGGCCTGTCCTATGGCCCGGCATAAAGAGTGACATGATTTTGACAGGTTGCACGTGTGGCGCACGCGGCGGGCGGCGCGTGGGCAGTGGGAGTGCGCCCGGCTCCAGCGTGCAGGGGACGGCATCTTCTCCCCCGAAATGTTGCCAAATGCGGGCCAGCCATCTACAAAAGAAAGAGTGTCCCCCTGTGCGGCATGTGGCTGGCGCGTCCCCTGCGCCGCTACGGCTGAGGCCGGTTCAGGTTGGGGCCGCATGGACGATGAACGGCTAGCCGAGGAGAACCTGTGGGGTCATCGCTTGGTCATGTTGCCATTCTGTCCGCAGTGGACGACCACCTGCGGCGGGATAAGCAAACCATGCAGCGCTTCCGCCCGAGGCGCATTTATGCCTTTGCCAAGGGGGGCGAGGGCTTGACCCGCCTCAGCGAGGCGGAGGTGGACCTTGTCATCAGCGACATGGAACTTGGCGATATGGACGGCGTGCGCTTTGTGCGCACCCTGCGCCAGTACGCCCAATTTCGCAAGGTCCCCGTCATAATGGTCACCCTCGTCAATTCCAAGAACGAAGTGCTGGACGCCATTTCCGCCGGGTGCACGGGCTACGTGCTGCGGCCCTATTCCTTCGAGACCTTCCAGCGCCATATCGTCATGGCCCAGCAGCTCCAGCGCTTTAGCGAAATTGAGGAAGAACAGCTCAACGCCGCCAAGGAGATGGTCAACCAAGGCGACTTTGACGACGCCATCGAGGAGTTTGAGGAAATCCTGTCCCTGCAGGATGAGGCGCAGAAGTATTATGATATGGGCTGCGACTATCTGCTGCGTCAGAAGTACGGCAAGGCCATTATCGCCTTCAATAAAGCCATCAAGATTAATGACCTGTACGCCGAGGCCTATCAGGGGTTGGCCGAGGCCTACAGGGGCAAGGGTGACGACCGGCGCTTTCAGAAGTACCTCCAGCGCGCGGCAGAGGTGCATGCCCAGTTTGACAGAATGGAGGAGGCCAAGAGCGTCTTCATCACCATCCTCAAGCACGATGTGCGTGCCCCCAACCCCTACAACACGCTGGGCGTCCGCCTGCGCCGCAACGGGGACTACCCCGGCGCGGTGCATGCCTACCAGCGCGCTCTGGAGCTGACGCCGGAGGACGAAAACGTCCATTACAACCTCTCCAAGGCGTTTCATTATATGGGGGAGATGGACGAAGCCAAGCGGGAAATTGCCGAGGCGCTCAACTGCAACAGCGAGTTCCCCGAGGCGCTGAAATTTTACGACGAACTGTATGGGACGCCATGGCAGGGACCAAAGCGCACCCGCCCGCCGGAAACGGTGCCCCAAACCATCAAGGACGTGTAGCGGCTAGCCCGCATGCACCAGCGCCCCGGTGGAGCCGTGCTCCGCCGGGGCGCGGGTGTGTTGATGAGGGGAAAAGAGTTAGATGACGGCGTTGAACACAAAGCCCACCAGCAAAATGCCCGAGGCCACAACGCCGACGAACACGGCGATAAGCCGGGGTTTCAGGACTTTACGCAGGATAATCATCTCCGGCAGGGACAGGGCGATGACGCTCATCATAAAGGCCAGCGTGGTGCCCAGCGCCGCGCCCTTGGCAAACAGGGCGGACACGATGGGGATAATACCCGCCGCGTTGGTGTAGAGGGGCACGCCCATGATGACGGCCGCCGGGACGGACCACCATGCGCCGCTGCCCATGACCGAGGCCATGAAGCCTTCGGGCACATAGCCGTGGATGCCTGCGCCAATGGCGATACCAATCACGACGTACAGCCACACCTTGCCCACGATGTCCCGCACGGATTCCGCGCCCATGTCGAGGCGCTGACGCCACGTCAGGGCGTGGTTCTTTTCGGCTTCGGCGGTGGCGAGGCTGACCCAGTCCTCAATGTGGTGTTCCAGCCGCAGGCGGCCAATAATCCACCCGGCAACAATGGCGACCAGCAGCCCGGTGCCAAGGTAGAGCGCGGCCACCTTGAACCCGAACAGCCCGTAGAGCATGACGAGGGCAATCTCGTTGACCATGGGCGCGGCAATAAGGAACGACAGCGTCACTCCTAGGGGGATGCCTGTGGTGATAAAGCCGATAAACAGCGGTACGGCGGAGCAGGAGCAAAAGGGCGTGACAATGCCGAGGCAGGCCGCAAGGCCGTTCCCCACAAACTCGCCGCGCCCGGAGAGGATTTTCCGCGTCAGCGCCGGGGTGACGAAGGACCGGACAATGCCTACGGCAAAGACCACAATGGCCAGCAGCATGAGCACCTTTGGTCCGTCGTAGATGAAAAAGCGGACGGCTTGCCCAAGGTGTGAGCTCTCGGCAAGGCCCATGAACTGGAAGGTGATGACATCCGCCAGCCGGGGCAGATTCATGTAGAGCGCTATCCAGCCCACCAAAAGCAGGGACAGAAGCAGGGGATGCGAGAGACGGAAGTGCTGGGGAGCGGACTCGCTTTGGCACGCGCAGGGCGCGGCGTTCAGTTCGCTAACGTCCACCGTCTCCTGTTCGGAAAGGGGTTTCAGGTCAAAGGAATTCATAGGGGGGCTCCTTTGGTCAACGCGGTGGCGCGTCGCTTACTTGGTGGTGTCCGTCGTGGCGGGGTTTGCGGGGGCTGCCCCGGTGGGCGCGCCGCAGATGGTGAGCCTGTCGAGGCGCGGCAGTTGGTCCAGCACGCCGCGGATGTCCGGCGTGTCGTTCAGCCAGCCGTCCAGATTGTCGAGCATGGCCGCCGCGTAGGTGCCTGCCTCGCGGCGCAGGGCGTAGTTTACCCACTGGCCGTCCTTTTTGCGCGTCAGCAGACCTGCGCCCTCCAGCACCTTGAGGTGCTTGGACACTGTGGGCTGGGCAAGGCCAAGGGCGCTGCGTAGTTCGCAGACGCACATATCGCTGCGGTGCTGGAGCATCTTGATGATTTTGACGCGGCTTGGGTCGGCCAGCGCCTTCATGACGTCGAGGAATTCTTGCATAGGCATATCTCCATGTAGCTATATTGCTATGTGGCAATATACTCCCGTTTGCGGCGGTGTCAACACGCCGCGACGGGCGGGGCGGTGGTGCGGGCAGAGACGCTGTTCGGGGGGCGGAGAGGTGTGCTGGGTGTAGTTGGGGCGAAGGGTGGGCGCTGCACG
>NZ_JBUDSW010000013.1:0-25541 GCF_054921475.1 Desulfobaculum sp.
CGGACCGCGCAGGCATGCATGCCCCCGGCCATGAGCACATGCCCGGTCAGCCCCAGCGTCACACAGACGCGCCGGATGATATCTGGTCCAAGCTGGAGGACATGGCCCCCGAAGACGAACGCCGCCCCGGCGACATGCCGCCCCCGCGCGACACCCACGACGCCGAACGCCCGCGTATCGACGTGCCCTTTGAGCATCTGGAGGAGCACGGCTTCTTCAACGGCCTGTCGGAAACCATCAAGCGCATCTGCCTGAGCCCGCGGCTGTTCTTTGCCACTATGCCCCTTGATACCGGCAAAAAGCGCCCCTTTGCGTTTTATATGCTCACGGGGATGCTGTCGGCCTACTTCCAGACGGCGTGGCAGACCATGGGCCTTGACCTGACGACGTATATCTTCCCGCAGAGCAGCAACGTTGAGTCCGCATCCACCGCCGCGACCCTTGCCGCGCTCGTGATGGTCTTGCCTATTCTTCTCGCCGTCGGCATTATGGTGACATCGGGTATTACCCACTTGGCCCTGATGCCCTTCAAGGCGGCCAAGAACGGGTTTACCACGACGTTCCGGGTTTGCTCGTACGCCTCCGCGCCCACACTGCTGGCCGCCGTGCCGCTTATTGGGCCGCTTGCAGGGTCGTTTTGGTACCTTGGGCTTATCATTATCGGCCTGAAGCATGCGCACGAAACCAGCTACACCCGCGTCACCATTGCCCTTGGGATACCGTTTATCCTGTTTACGGCATTTGTGACGGCGGTGCTTCTGGCCGCAGGTCCGGGACAGCAGCCCGTGTTCTAATTCCGGCGAGGAGCGGCCATGATCAAAAAGTTCAAACAGCGCATTCGCGAGACCATTCAGGCCAGACGCAGGGCCAAGGAAATCGACCCCAAGAGCTTTCTGGAGCTGTCCGCGGAGCTTTTGGAGTTGGCCGACGCCGCGTCAAAACTCTGGCATAGCGAGCCGAGGTTCCAAACCCGCCTGCGCCGCATCCGCGAGGAAATGGCCCAGCTTGAGGACCTTGCCTCCAAGCCGGAGTTTAAGCGCCTGTCCCCGCAAAAGCGGCTGGAACTGCGCGAAAGCCTGCTCTCCTCGCGCGATCAGCTTTTGGAGTCGCTGAACTCCGCGCCGTCCCCCACCACGACCATCCAATAACCGCTCGTCTGCGGCATGCATCTTGCTTCATTTTCTGCCGGAAGGCCCCGTGCCTTCCGGCAGAACAGCAAGAACGCAAGGAGCTTTCCCAAACCATGACCGTCCGCACCATCACTCTCTTTTGCGCCGCCCTCGCGGCCAGCCTCATGTTGTGCTCATGCGCCGCAGACTTTGACCTCTCCGGCCCGGGAACCGTCTACATCAACGAGTATGTGGATGTTTCGGATGTCCAGACCATGGTGCATCCGCAAAACCACCCCATGCAGAAGCTCACCGCCGTGGTCCTGCCGCTGCGCATCCACCAGCGCGTGGACGACCACCGCTACCTCAGCCGCGAGCTCACCCGCACCCTGCTCCAGAAGTGGCAGCAAAACGAGGTATTCCCCGTCCTGACATTTGCGCCAGACGCCAAGTGGACCACCGCCGCCAACGCCATGCCCATTGCCCGCGCCGCGCACGCCGACCTCATCGTGGCCGGGGACATCACCCATGTGATGTTTGGCGGCACGCAGGGCGAAACCAACCTCGCCGTCCGTGTGGAAATCTACGACGCCTCCACCGGCTCGCTTATCTGGTCCATGGCGCAGGCCGGTCAGATGAGCCCCGGACGCACCAAGGACTTTATCTTCTTCACCCAGCAGTCGCGCATGCCCATGGAGCCGATTCAGGCCATCATGAGCACCATTGCCACGGACATTGGCGCGCCCGTCGCGGACTGGAACCAGCCCGTTCAGGACCCCGGCGCCGACTCCGCGCTCTAGCCCCTGCCACCAACGGCGGCCGCCCTTTTTGACCAAGGTCAAAGACGGCGGCCGCTCCATCATGCACACAGGACACATGACAACACAGCGCCCCACTCCACAGATTCTCAAAGGCCCCGGTCTGCGCATTACGCCGTGCTTCGGCGCCAACGGCTGCCCCAACGCCGTGCTGGACGCCCCTACCCTGCCCGAGCAAATCCATGAGGCCGTAACCGCCTCCGGTTTTGGCGAGCGTCTGCAAAGCGCCCTCGGCGGCGTGGTCCCCATGCACCACACGGTCACCATTTCCATCTCGTACTGTCCCAACGGCTGTTCGCGCCCGCAGATTGCGGACATTGGCTGCATTGGCGCGGTCTCCCCGCTGGTCAGCGACGCCCCGTGCGCCGGATGCGGCACCTGCTTTGACCTGTGCCGCGAAAAGGCCCTTGTCGCCAATGATATGGGCTGCGTTACCGCTGTTGATACGGACGCCTGCGTGCGCTGCGGCGCGTGTATGGCCTCCTGCCCTACGCGCACGCTCACGCCCGGTCCCCACGGCTTCCGCGTTCAGCTTGGCGGCAAGCTGGGCCGACACCCGCGCCTTGCCACAGAGTGCTACAGCGCCGTCGCCGCCAGCGACATCCCCGCCCTAGCCGCGCAGGTTCTGGACAACTACCTGACCCGGCGCCACCCCCGCGAACGCCTTGGCGCGCTCATGGAGCGCCTTGGCCCGGACGCTGTTCTGCCGTCCTAGCCGCCCTCTGCACAGTCTTTTCAGCCCGGCCCTGCCGGGCTTTTTTGCGCCCGCGCTCCGTGACAACGCCGTGACGCGCGTCCTCTTCGCGCCAGAGCTGTCGCTTTTTTCTTCCCCCTCGGGTACACTGCCAAAGGTGTTATCCACCGCCGCGCCCAGCTCGCCCCTGCATTTTCTTCCACGGGGCACGCGGGGGCGACGCGGTCCTATTCGCTTCACGTCACAACGCAGGAGCACACCGCCGTGGAGGCCCGTTTTCGCCCTCTGAACCTCTCCACCAGAATGCTGCTCAGCTCTCTGGCCTTTGTTCTGCCTCTCGCCATTTTGACATGGTTCATGGAGGTCAGCTTCCGCTACGATATCGGCATTGCGGACACCGAGTTGGTGGGCACGCGCTACATCCGCACGGCCACCCCCCTCTTCCGCGACATTTCCGCCCTGCACCGCGCCGGGGCGCGCACCGTGCAGGATGTGCCGCCAGAAAGCGACATGGCCGAAGCCGCGGGCCGCATTGAGGCGACCATCGCCGACCTCATGCGCATGGACGAAGACTTTGACCGCTTTGTCAACGACTCCATCGTCGGCATAACCCGCCGCATCCGCATGCGGCCCCATCCCCACGGCCTCCACCAGCTGTGGAATGCACCGGCTCCGGCGCTTCCGCCCACGCCGGGCACTCCGCCGCCGCTTATGACCGCCCTGCAAACCCTTATCCGCAACACGGCGGACAGCTCGCTCATCACCGTGGACCCCGTGCACGACAGCGCCCACCTTGCGCGGCTGGTGTCGCGCATTCTGCCCAATATCATCATCCATACGCACCAGCTTGGCATGCTCACTACCGCGGTGGTGCAGGTGCCACAAAGCGCCGCCCTGTCCGAGCAGTGGCTGCAAACCCTCGCCCTTATCAAGGAGAGGGACCTTGTGGACCTAACGCAGTCCGCGGCCGCCGCCATCATGGAGGACGACGCCTTCTACGGCGCAAGCCCCACGCTTCAGGACCGCTTTGCCTCCGAGCTTGCGGCCTTTTCCGCCACCATGGACGATGTGCTCACGGCGCTGACCGCCATCAAGACCAGCCCGTCGTCCGCCGCCAGTGTTCCGGCGCTGCTGCGCACCGCCACGGACGCCGAGGTCCGCCTCATGAACACCGCCCTTGACGAACTGGACACGCTCATCCGCCTGCGGCGCAACAGCTACGCCACGTGGCGCACCATGGGGCTGGCGCTCAGCGTCTGCGCGCTGGCCTTTGCCGTGTGGATGGTCATCCGAACCTACCGCTCCGTGTCCGTCGCCCTCGCCGAAGTGGTGCACTACTCCCACGCGGTGTCGCGCGGAAACTACTCCGCCACCCTGCCAACGGACCACAGCGCAGAGGTGGGCAAACTCGCCACCTCCATCCAGCGTATGGTCCAGCAGATGAAGCAGCGCATGGGCTATCTGAACGGCATCCTCCACGGCCTCACCGTGCCCTGCGTGGTCGCGGACGCCGAAGAACGCCTCACCTACGTCAACCAGCCCTATCTGGACATGTACGACCGCAGCGGCGCGCCAGAGGAATACGTGGGGCAAAGCATTGCGGAATTCTTCTACGGCGACACAGACCACACAACATTCACAGGACGCGCCATGCGCGAGCGGCGGGCCTTTCAGGGCATTGAAATGTCCCTGACCACACAGGCCGGGCGCACCATCCATTTCCGCTACGATGTCGCGCCCATTTTCGACCTGGACGGCGCCACCATCGGCGCATTCAGCCTTGTGACGGACCTGACCCAAATCCGTGAGCAGGAGCAGGAAATACGCCGCCTCGCCACCTTCCCGGAGCTCAACCCCAACCCCGTACTGGCCGTGGACGCCACCGGAAACATCTCCTACACCAACCCTTCAGCCACCGCGCATATCCAGCGCCTTGGCCTTCTGAGCCCGCGCGACTTTCTGCCGCAGGGGCACGAGCACATCGCCGCCGCCGCACTGACGTCGGGACGGGACTCCGATGCCATTGAGCATACCGTCATGGGCCGGACCTACTCGTGGGTGTACCACCCCATCCCCGGCGACAAGCAACTGCACATCTACGCCATGGACATCACCGAACGAAAACGCGCCGAGGAACAAATCCAGCACGACGCCTTTCACGATGCCCTCACCGGCCTGCCAAACCGCGCCCTGTTCGTGGACCGGACGGACCGCATCAAGGCGGCCTCCGCCCGCGCGGGTCACGGCTACGCCGTGCTCCTGCTCGACATGGACGGCTTTAAAAACGTCAACGACAGCCTCGGCCACGCCATGGGGGACCGCCTTATCAGCCAAATTGCCCGCCGCCTCACCGGCGCGCTGCGCGGGGGCGAGACCTTGGCCCGCCTTGGCGGGGATGAATTTGGCGTGCTGCTCTCCCCTGTTGCCAGCGCAGGCGACGCACACACCGTGGCGGACCGCCTGCACGAAGCCCTGCGCCCGCCCTTTGTCATCGACACACACGAGCTGTTCACCACCGCCAGCATCGGCATTGCGGTGGATGTCTTGGACGCCTTCTCCGCCGAAGACATGGTGCGCAATGCGGACATCGCCATGTACCGCGCCAAGGCCAGCGGGCAGGGACACAGCGCCGTCTTCGACCCCACCATGCACGCCCATGCCTCCCAGCGCCTGCTGCTGGAGACGGAAATGCAGCGCGCGGCAGAGCGCAAGGAATTCGAACCGTTTTTCCAGCCTTTGGTGGACCTCTCCACCGGGACCATTTCCGGCTTCGAGGCTCTTGCCCGCTGGCGCAATCCGGAGCGCGGCCTTGTTTCACCGGGGACGTTTATCCCCCTCGCGGAGGAAAACGGCCTCATCCTGCCCATTGGTGAGCACATCCTTGCCGAAGCCTGCTCCCGCGTGGCCCAGTGGCGCAGCGAGGACGCCCTTGCCCATCCGGACATCAGCGTGAACCTTGCCGTACCGCAAATGATGTCGCCGGGCATTGTGGATACCGTGGCGCACATCATTGAGCAAAGCGGCCTTACCCCAGCGCAGGTGAAGCTGGAGATCACCGAAAGCGGCCTCATGAGCAATGCGGACACCGCCCTGCATGTGCTGGGCGACCTGCGCAACCTTGGCGTCTCCCTCGCCATTGACGACTTTGGCACCGGGTACTCCTCACTGGCCTACCTGACGCGCTTTCCCTTCGACTTCCTGAAGGTGGACCAATCCTTTGTGGCCGCCATGCTGACCACGCCGGAAGTCGCAAAAATCGTCCAAGCCATCATCACCCTCGCCCACGGCCTCGGCAAGAAGGTCATCGCGGAAGGCATCGAGGATGAAGGGCAACTGCGCGCCCTGCGCAAGCTCGGGTGCGAATACGGGCAAGGCTATCTGTTCTCGCGCCCCCTCCCCCACACCGAAGCGCGCACCCTGCTCGCCCGCGCCCCGCGGTGGTAGCCCGCCGCGCCTCCGTCCACCGCCGCAATCCCCACAGAAAAAAATTCCCGCCATCCGTCATATTCCACGGATGGCGGGGCTGTCCGGCAGGTGACACCATGCCTTGCCTTTGCTCATTTCATACTTAAGTGGTATGGAATGGTGACCGCTGGTATCTCGCTTTGACTCCGCGGGCTGTAAAGACTATGTTGCCCTTCGCCACGCCGCCACCGCGGCGATGGTCCAGACTCATCCGCCGGGGAGTGACCGACTCCGACACATGCTCCCGGCGAATCAATACGGAGGCGCTCATGATAGGCATTTCGAAACTGTACTGCGGCGCCGTGGAAGCGTCGGACGCCCTGCGCTACGGGCGTGAATCCGGCAAACTGCCTTCCCACCTGCTGCAGTTCTCCAAAGATAAAAAGCCGGTCGTGGTCTGGAACATGACCCGCCGCTGCAACCTCAAGTGCGTGCACTGCTACGCACAGGCCGTGGACCCCGACGGCAAGGACGAGATTGATACCACGCAGGCCAAGACCCTTATTAAGGATCTTGCCGACTACGGCGCGCCTGTCATGCTCTTCTCCGGCGGCGAACCGCTCGTCCGTCAGGACCTGCCCGACCTTGCCAAATACGCCACGGAAAACGGCATGCGCGCCGTTATCTCCACCAACGGCACCCTCATCACCAAGGAAAAGGCCGCAGAGCTCAAAAAGATCGGCCTGTCCTACGTGGGCATCTCCCTTGATGGCGGCGAGGAAATCCACGACAAGTTCCGCAAGGTGCCCGGCGCATTCAAGCGCGCCATTCAGGGCATTGAGAACTGTAAGGCCGAGGGCCTCAAAGTGGGCCTGCGCTTTACCATCAACAAGCGCAACCAGCAGGAAGTGCCCAAGCTGTTCCAGCTGCTGCGCGACCTTGAAGTCCCCCGCATCTGCTTCTACCACCTCGTCTACTCCGGCCGCGGCTCCGAACTGATCAAGGAAGACCTTGACCATCAGGAAACCCGCGACGTGGTCAACCTCATCATGGACGAGACCAGAAAGTGCTTTGACGACGGCCTTGAGAAGGAAGTTCTCACCGTGGACAACCACGCCGACGGCCCCCTCGTCTACCTGCGCCTGCTGCAGGAAGATCCCAAACGCGCCGAAGAAGTTGCCGAGCTCTTGAACTTCAACGAAGGCAACAACTCCGGCCGCGGCATTGGTTGCATCTCCTGGGACGGACAGGTCCACGCGGACCAGTTCTGGCGCAACCACACCTTTGGCAACGTTCTCGAGCGCCCCTTCTCCGAAATTTGGGACGACCCGAATATCGAGCTGCTCCACCAGCTTAAGGATAAGAAAAGCCACGTGAAAGGACGGTGTGCAGAATGCAAATACCTCGCCATCTGCGGCGGCAATTTCAGGGCCCGGGCCGAAGCATACTACGGGGACGTGTGGGCTCCCGACCCGGCGTGCTATTTAACCGACGAAGAAATCAAGCGGTAAGACGCCTGTTCTTCAACACGCTTCAGGGCGGCCGGGCCACCGCCGTTCTGGATCAGGCCGTGGAAATCCACCAGCGCCGCTGCACCAACGTGATGGAGCTGCGCGAGGAATGTGAATTCTGCAAGGCCTACGCCGCGCGCGAGGCCGAGGCCGCCAAACGCCGCGCCAAGGCCAAAGCAGCCGAAGCGGCAATGAACCGACATTCATCCAAATAACGTCCACGCCGGGGCGCGTCTGAGTACGCGTCCCGGCGCCTATGCATAAAGGAGTTCATACCATGGACCTGCCTGCATTTTTCCGTGGACGCCGACTGCGCCGCAGCGCCAGCATGCGCGCCCTCGTCCGCGAAACGACCATCCTGCCCGAAGACCTCATGATGCCCTACTTCGTCGTGGAGACGAACGACCCGGCACTGCGCAAGCCCATCGGGGCCATGCCCGGTCAGTTCCAGCTCTCCCTTGACGAACTGGAAAAGCAGGTCGCCGAGGCCGTTGCCCTTGGCATGCGCTCCTGCATGCTCTTTGGCATCCCCGCCGAAAAAGACGCTATCGCCTCCGGCGCATACGCCGAGGACGGCATTGTGCAGCGCGCCACGCGCCGCCTGAAAAAGCGCTTCCCCGACCTTGTCATCGCCACCGACGTGTGCCTGTGCGAGTACACCTCCCACGGCCACTGCGGCCTGCTGGACGAGTGCGACACCACCGGCCTTGTGCAGAACGACCCCACCCTCGACCTGCTGGCCAAGACGGCCGTCTCCCACGCCGAGGCCGGGGCCGACATGGTCGCTCCGTCTGACATGATGGACGGCCGCGTGCTGGCCATCCGCACCGCGCTGGATGACGCCGGCTACGCCGACCTTCCCGTCATGTCCTACGCGGTCAAATACGCATCATCCTTCTACGGCCCGTTCCGCGAGGCCGCCGAAAGCTGCCCCTCTCACGGCGACCGCCGCACCTATCAGATGGACCCCGGCAACTTCCGCGAGGGCCTGCGCGAAGCCGCAGCCGACATCGAAGAAGGCGCGGACATCATCATGGTTAAGCCCGCCATGCCCTATCAGGACGTCATCCGCGCCGTGCGCGACAGCTTTGACTGCCCGGTGGCCGCCTATCAGGTCAGCGGCGAGTACGCCATGATCAAGGCCGCCGCCCTCAACGGCTGGGTGGACGGCGACGCGGTGATGATGGAATCCCTCATCGGCATCAAGCGCGCCGGTGCGGAAATCATTATGACCTACTTTACCGAGGACGTTCTGCGCCTGATGAGGAGCGAGAATGAGCGATAGACAAGACAGTTTTGAGCATCCGGGCGCAGCGCCTGCCGGTCATCCCGGCAAGGGGCACCCCGGCGGCGCGCCGCACGGGCACGCTCAGGCCGAGGGCGCGGCGCCGCCGCTGCGGCTCATCGCATGGGAAATCACCCGCTCCTGCAATCTGGCGTGCAAACACTGCCGCGCCGAGGCGCACACGGAGCCCTACCCCGGCGAGTTTTCCACCGAGGAAGCCAAGGCCCTTATCGACACCTTCCCCGAAACCGGCAGCCCCATCATCATCTTCACCGGCGGTGAACCCATGATGCGCAAGGACTGGCCGGAGCTGGTGCGCTACGCCAAGAGCAAAGACCTGCGCTGCGTCATGGCCCCCAACGGCACCCTCATCACCGAGGAGAGCGCCAAGGAGATGAAGGCCGCGGGCATTGAGCGCGTGTCCATCTCCATCGACGGCCCGGACGCCGCCAGCCACGACGAATTCCGCGGCGTGCCCGGGGCATTCGAGGCCAGCATGCGCGGCATTGAATACCTCAAGAAAGCCGGGCTGGAATTCCAGATCAACACCACCGTGACCAAGGGCAACCTTGGCATGTTCCGCGACATCTTCCAGCTGTGCGAAGACCTTGGCGCGGTGGCGTGGCACATTTTCCTGCTTGTCCCCACCGGACGCGCCGCCGAAATCGGCGAGGAAATCATCACCGCCGCCGAGTACGAGGACGTGCTCAACTGGTTCTACGACTTCCGCAAAACCACGGACATGCAGCTCAAGGCCACCTGCGCGCCGCACTATCACCGCATTCTGCGCCAGCGCGCCAAGGAAGAAGGCATCCCCGTCACCTTCGAGAACTTCGGCCTCGACGCCGTGTCCCGCGGGTGCCTTGGCGGTGTGGGCTTCTGCTTTATTTCCCACACCGGACAGGTGCAGCCCTGCGGCTACCTTGATCTGGACTGCGGCAACGTGCGCGACACGCCCTTCCCGGAAATCTGGGCCAACTCCAAGCACTTCAACGAGTTCCGCAACCAGAAGTGTTTTGAAGGCAAATGCGGCGTGTGCGAGTACCACAAGGTCTGCGCCGGCTGCCGCGCCCGCGCCTACACCATGAACGGCAGCCATCTTGCCGAAGAGCCGCTGTGCACCTACACCCCGCGCAAGGCCAAGAAGGAGGCATAATGGACTCCCTCGACAAGCAGATTCTCGACATCATCCAGTCCGACTTTCCGCTGGAATCACGCCCCTACGCGGTGGTGGGCGAGCGCATTGGCCTCACGGAGGCCGAAACGCTGGCCCGCGTGCGCGCCCTCAAGCAGCAGGGCGTCATCCGCCGCATTGGTGGCAACTTTCAGTCCAAGGCGCTGGGCTGGCACTCCACACTGTGCGCCGCCTGCGTGCCCGAGGACAAATTCGACGACTTTGTCGCCGAGGTGAACGCCCATACCGGCGTCACCCACAACTACCTGCGGAACCATCACTTTAATGTCTGGTTCACCTTTATTGGCGAGTCCCCGGAGATTGTGGCCGAAACCCTTGCCGCCATCACGCGCAAGACCGGTATCGACATCCTCCACCTGCCCGCGGACATGCTGTATAAGATTAAGGTGGACTTCAAAATGAACCACAACACCGACGGGGCCTAAGCCCGCCGGAGGACCATACAATGCAGCGTGAATTCATCCTGTCCCCCTCCCTTCTGTCCTGCGACTTCGGCCGCATGACCGAGGAGCTGACAGCTCTGGAAGAGGCGGGACTCAAATGGGTGCACTGGGACGTCATGGACGGCCGCTTTGTGCCGAACATCACCCTCGGCCAGCCCATCATCAAGGCTCTGCGCAAGAAATCGAACCTCTTCTTCGACGTGCACCTGATGATCGAAGAGCCCGAGCGCTACCTTGCGGACTTTGTGGACGCCGGCGCGGACCTCATCTGCGTGCACGCCGAGACCACCCGCCATCTGGAGCGCACCGTCAGCGAAATCCGCCGCCTTGGCGCCAAGTGCGCCGTTGCGCTCAACCCCGCCACCTCGCTTTTTGACGTGGAATACCTCATTCCCCAGCTGGACATGGTCCTGCTCATGAGCGTGAACCCGGGCTTTGGCGGCCAGAAGTTCATCCCCTTCACCATGGACAAGCTCTCCGAACTGTCTGCCCTGCGCAACGACTGGAACCCGGAGATGCTCATTCAGGTGGACGGCGGCTGCACGCCGGAAAACACCCCGGACCTCGTGGCCGCCGGCGCGGACGTGCTGGTTTCCGGCTCCGCCTTCTTCAAGCATCCGCCCTACAAGGAGCGCCACGAAACGTTCCTGAAGGCCGCTGGCGCGCTGTAACAGCCGCCCACAGCCACACACAAAAAGGCGCCCTGCCGCACAATGCGGCAGGGCGCCTTTCTGTATACAGTTGCAGAGCGCGCCGCGAGGGGGCGCGTTAATTTTGGCGTTCAAAGGCGTCGTCGTCCTCATCCCCGTCAAAGCCGCGGGCGGTTTGCTCCTCATCAATGAGGTCCGCGTCATCGGCGAGCAGGCGGACGATATTGCGCAGGTGGGCGTAGGAATCGGGGTCCATTTCCTCAAAGTCAATGGCGACCCTGTTCCTCCCGGCGCGCACAAGGGACCCGCGCACCTCAATGACTGCATCGGCAGACAGCGTGATGCGCATGATGCACGATTCGCCGTCAAGGCCCTCGGCGGTGTCGTCCACCACCTCACACAGCGCGCCCTTGAGGCTTATATTTTCCGTGGCAATGGAAAAATCGCGGCTTTCGCAAAACACAACACCGGCAAAGTGCGTTTCCACGCGGCTTCGCTTGCGCCTATCCGGCATGGCATCCCTCCCTTTCCCCGGTGTGGGGGCTGGTGGTCCGCCTGTAGAATACGATGAATCGTGTTGCGTGTCAGCCCCGGTTAGGAACCGGAGGAATCGTCCGGGCGGGACAGCTGACGGGCCAAAATGACCGCAAGGCCAATGGCCCACGCCGCAAGAAGGGGAAAACGCACCCAAAACGGCACGAAAAGGCGGCTGAGGGGAATAAACAGAATGCCTGCGGCAAAGTACCCAATCTTCCAGCCATTACGGCGCAATCCGGAATCGGAAAACAGTGAGTTCTTCATTAGCGCATCTTGTCCGACAGCGCATTCAGGCCATAGACGAGGCAGACGCCAATGACGACCAGAATAAACGCCGTGACCGGGTTTTTATAGGATCCAACAAGGCCCAGATAGGAATCAATCACGTTCTCCAACTGCAGGAACCGAATGATGCCCAAAAAGCCGTACGTGATGAACGGCACGGCCAGGACGAATCCCAATATCTTAATAAACAGCTTCAGCATCCGCATCTCTACGCTCCCTCGCTCTTGTGCTCTCTGTGCTCGAAATACTCTGGCGCACCCTGCGCCGTGTCCAGACGGGGCCGCGCTAGCGGTCCGCATCGTCCTCCGCCACATCATGGGCGGCTGTGGCGTCATACGACCTACGCCGAGAGCCGCGGACGGCGGAATACAGCCCGGTACACATTATGCCGACGACGCCTATGGTCCACACCGCCAAAAGAGGAACCCGCACCCAAAACGGCACGAAAAGGCGGCTGAGTGGAATGAACAGCAGCCCCGCGGCAATGAAGCCAAACTTCCACCTGTGGCGGCGCAGTGCGTCCCCGGACCTGCGCCCGGCAACAGCAATGACCACAACGCCGGCGCCCCATACCGCAAGAGGGACGAACCGTATCGCATAGGGCACATACACCTGACTCAGCAGAGCGTACAGCAGGCCCACGGCGACGTAGCCAATCTTCCAGCCATTGCGGCGCAGTCCGCTCATGGAAAATACGAGGTGCTTCATTGATTCCTGTGGCGCGGCCACGTCCACGGCCTGCGGCGGCGCGGCGGCCTTTTGCGGCCACATGCAGCCAGCGCGCCTGCGGCGACGTGACGGACGGTCCCGCGCCTAGCGGTCCGCGTCGTCCCCGTCACCCTTTGTGCGGTTGTGGCGCCACACGATGAGCGCCCCAATGCCAAAGGCCACGACGGAAAACAGCCCGGTTATGATGATAATCTGCATCCCTCTGGAAAGTGATGCCCACATGGCCGACCTCCCGGCGCGGTTCGTGATGATAACGACCTGACAGTCCTAGCTGTTTGCACCACGACGCGCAAGCACCTTGGCCGCCAGCCCCGCCACGTCCACAGCGCTACAGCGCCGCCATGCGCGCGGTCAGCTCCTCGGCGTGCTGCTTAAAATACGCCTTGGCAAAGGCCTTCAGCGGCTTTTTCACCTCCGCAAGGGGCGGCAGGTCCGGCGGGTGCACCGCGTGCATGCCAAGGCACTGCACGGGCTGAAACTTCAGCTCCTCGTCAATCTCGGAGCAGTAGTTGGAAAACGTGCCCCCCGCAAGGCGCTGGCGCTCCAGCGCCGCCGGGTCCAGCCCCTTGACGAAACACAGGGTGCCGGATGGCGAATGGTCGCGGTTCACAGCCTCAATGCGCGTATTAATGCGCTCGCACCAGCCGTGCACCTGCGTGTAGTTTGGCGTAATGAGTTTGCGGCCGGAACCGTCGGGAGCGTCGTAGTACTGACCATGCAGGTAGATGTCCACCTCCAGCTGCATCTCGTGGTAGGCCGTGGCCAGCAGTCCCGCGTAGCGCCCCGCCCGCGTCAGGGCAAGGCCCGGGGCAAGGCCTGCGGTCTCGCGGTGCTCCGGGTCGGACATATCCTCAAGATGCGGCGCGCGCACGTCCAAAGCGTCGAAAAACGCGCCCAGCCCGGCGCGGTCGATGAGCAGATAATGCACCGCCCCAACCCGCGCCAGCATCCGCTTTTCCAACTTTTCCAGCGCGTCGAGAGAGGCGGTATAGGCCTCTATTTCGTCCTCAAGGCTCTTGCGCGCGCCAAAGAATGTTGTCGCCGCCTCCACGAGGGTCTCGTGCATCAGGCTGTCGGCCAGTTCCTCTATTCCCTTGCCCATGCGTCATTCTCCTGCTGGATTCAGCGTTCGGACAGGCCAAGGCACAGGCCAAGCGTTACAAACACGCCGCCGGTGGCGCGCGTCTGCATCCGGCGCAGACCGGGCCGTCCGGACGCCCACGAACTCACACAGCCAAAGCACAGCGCAACGGCCATCATCACCGCGCAGCCCGTGGTGGTGAAGGTCAGCCCAAGGATAATGACCTGACGGGTAAAGTCCGCCGATGCCGGGTCCGCAAACTGCGGCAAAAAGGACAGGAAAAACAGCGCCACCTTGGGGTTAAACAGCGCCACAACCAGCCCCTGCCGAAAGATGTGGAAGAAGGACTGCTCGCCGTCCACCGTGGGCGCAACCTCACCGCCGTCCTGCGGCGGGGTCATAAAGAGTTTGATGCCCATCCAGATGAGGTAGGCCGCACCGACCCAGCGCACAATATTGAACGCCAGTGCGGAGTGCGCCAGCACCACGGACAGCCCCAGCGCGCCTGCCACCGTATGGCACACACAGCCCACAGTGATGGCTAGGGCCGAGGCAACGCCCGCACGGCGGCCCTGCCCGGCGCTGCGCGTGGCGACGTAAAACATGTCCGGCCCGGGGGTAATGTTCAGGAGCAGCCCCGCCGCCAAAAACACAAAAAAATCCTCAATTCCAAACATCGCGTGTCGTCCTTATTTATCAGCGTCCTTCAGGCGCTTTTTCATGCGGTCCCATTCCCGCTGTGCGGCGTCCTTGATGCCGGGACCGTGTTCCTGCCAAACCTCGCGGGCCTGACCAATTTTTTCCTTGCCATAGTCCTTGGCCTCGCTGACGGAGCGGATACCTTTCACCCGCTCCACCTCGGCCTGTATTTCATCGGAATGGGCCTCTATCTGCTTGCGGATAGCCCAGCCGAGCATCTTTTTTTTCATTCCCATGTCGCACCTCCATTTTGTCCACGTGCGGCGTAAATCCCCCTACCACTATCAAATCCCGATGCGGACCTCCACCCATCTTCCGCGCAGGGAAAAAGACCCGCACATATCCGGGAATCGGTTGTTTTCATCTGCTGCGTAGAATACCATATATATTCGTCCCCTCGTGCCCGGCGCAGACGCGCAAGGAGAAATGACCATGGCGTCCGAGTCCTTCCGCTCCAGCATCAGCTTTCGATATTTCACCGCGTTTGCCGCAGTGTTTCTTCTGGCACTGGCCGGAATCGGCACGGCGCTGGAGCTTTCGCTGCGCAAAGTGGAAGGGGAACACCTGCGCTCCGTGCTCATGCACAGCACCCATTCGCTGGCCAATATGGTGGAAACCGTCGCCACCACCTCCGTAAAGGACAATCTGCGCATTGTGGCCCACAATGAACTGCAAATCATTATGCAGTTGTACGAACAGACCCACGACGGCACCCTGACGGAAGAACAGGCCAAACGCCGCGCCATCGCCGCCATGCAAGGCGTATCCATTGGCAAACAGGGCTACCTGTATGTCATCAACAGCCAGGGTGAGCTGATCTACCACCCCAGTGATCAAGCCAGATACCTGACCGGCGTCGACCTCCCTTTTGTCCGCGAGCAGATGCGCCGCAAAAGCGGCTTCCTTGAGTACGAACGCCCCGGCAGCAAGCTGGGCCCGCCGCAGGAGAAAATTCTCTTCATGGTGCACTTTCTGCCGTGGGACTGGATTATCTCCGCCACGGCGAGCAAGCGCGAATTTTTGGACCTTGTGGATACCGATGACCTGCGCAAGGGCACCCTCGCCCACCGCATCGGGCCATCCGGATTCAGCGCGGTGCTCACCCTCTCCGGCGAGGCGGTGGCCCATCCATGGCTGGAGGGCAACATCGCCAACGCCACCGACGCCAACGGCAAGCCCTACATCGACGCCGTCCTGTCCACGCCCACAGGCTTTCAGACCGTCGACCTCGCCCCGCCGCCCCTGCCCATGCCGCGCACCATGCTCATGTATCACCTGCGCCTGCCCACGCTGGATTGGGTGGTTATGGTGGCCGGACTGCCCAGCACCTTTTCCCTGCCGCTCAACCACCTGCGGCTTGCCGTACTGGGGGCCACGGCCGGCGGCCTGCTTGCCGGGCTCATTCTGGCCTCGCTTTTTGCCTCGCGGATGCAGAGCCGTATGAATACCTTGGTCCAATTGCTCAAGCGCGGCGCGGACGGCAACTACGCCGTCCGGGCGGAGGTCACCTCCAACGACGAATTTGGCACCCTTGCCAGCCTGTTCAACGTCTTCCTTGCCAAACTGCAGGACGCGGCGGAAGAGAGCGCGCGCTCGCAGCAGCTTCTGGAACAGCGCGTCATAGAGCGCACGCAGGAACTGGAACTGCGCGAGCAGGAATACCGCATCATTTTCGAGTCCGTGTCCGATGGCCTGCTCATTGTCAATGAGCATGGCACCGTGGTGGAGGCCAACACGACCGCCGTCACGCTGTTTAACACCACCCAGGACACGATGCGGGGCATCCACCTCACGGAGTTGCTGCACCCGGACCATGTGGAGACCGTGCGCAACGTCATGGACAACTTTGCGCAGGGGCTGGACACCTTTGCCGCGCCCTTCTGCCGCCGCTTCGACAATACGGAGTTCGAATGCGAACTGCGCGCCACCACCCTCGACTACGGCGAACAGCACTATATTCTGCTTATGGTCCGCGACGTAACCATCCAGCGCAAAAACGAACGCGAGCGACGCGCCCTTGCCCGCTTCCCCGACGAGAATCCAAACCCCATCCTGCGCGTCTCCTCCGACGGCAACATCCTCTACAGCAACAGCCCGGCCTGCGACGCCCTTGGCACGGAAGGCTGTCTGTACACCCTGCCCACCGAGCTTGCCGAACCAACAGCGCAGTGCCTTGCGGACAACGCCGTCATCCGCAAGGAGATCGCCATCAAGCGCCGCTACTACGCCTTTGTCTTTGCCCCGGTTCCCGAGCAGCGCTACGTAAACATCCACGGGCAGGACATTTCCGCCCGCAAGCACATGGAAGAGGCCCTGCGCCTTGAGCGCGAACGTATGGCCCTCGCCTTTGAAGCCAGCGGCGCAGTCATTTACGAGCACACAATCCCCGTGGACCCCGAAACCGCCTTTGTGGACCAAAAGCTCCCGCAGCTCCTGGGGTACGAGTCCAGCCACCTGCCCTACGAGGCGGCGGAGCTGGACTGGTGGAACGAGCGCTTTGCCCCGGATGACCGCACGCGTTTTTTGGATGAATATTCCGACTTCATTCAGGGCGTCACCCAGCAGTTGACCACCACCATCAAGTTCCGCCACGCCGCGGGGCGGTGGATTCATTTGGAAATCCACGCCAAAGCCATTGGGCTGGACGAATATGGCCGCGCCAGCCGTGTTGTGGGCGTGGTGATGGACGTCACCCACCAGCGCATGGTGGAGCGCAGCCTCGGCGAAAGCGAAAAATGGCTGCGCACAATATTCAACAGCCTGCAGGCGGGCATTGTGGTGGCGGACATAGACTCCTTCTCCATCGTGGACGCCAACCCCGTGGCCTCGGACCTTATTGGCCTGCCACGAAACGAGTTGGTGGGCCGCGACTTTTCGGAATTTATCCAGCCCGGTCCCGGCTCGCTGTGCATCAGTGACGGCAGTTCCATACGCGGGCTGTCCGGGCAGGGCGTGCTCGTGACCGCGCAGGGTGCGGAAATCCCCATCCTTGGCAACGAGGTTGTGGCCCTGCTCGGCGGCAAGCGCTCCATCGTCCATAACTTCATCGACATCACAGCCCTCAAGCAAACCGAGCGCGACCTGCTCACCGCCAATGCGGAGATGGAGCTTCTGCTCTCGTCCATCTCGTCCATCCTCATTGGCGTCGACTCCAAGGGCGCCATCCGGCACTGGAACACCAAGGCCACAGAGGTCTTCAACATCCCCGCAGCGGACGCCATTGGCCGCCACCTGTCCGACCTTGCCCTGAGCTGGGATCAGGAAGTGGTCATGCAGTCCATGGACCGCTGCCAAACTAACAGCACAGCCCTGCGCATTGATGAAATCCATTACACCCGCGCCGATGGGGTAAAGCGCATCCTTGGCCTGAGCCTGCACCCCATCCGCAGCGACGGGGAAGGCACGCGCGGCTGTCTGCTGCTTGGCAACGACATCACGGACCTGATGGTCATGCAGCACCAATCCCTGCAGGCGCAGAAGCTGGAATCCATCGGCCAGCTGGCGGCGGGCATTGCGCACGAGATTAACACCCCCACCCAGTATGTTGGGGACAACACGCGCTTTTTATCCGATGCCTACACCGATTACACGGCGCTCATCGACCTGTATGGCGAACTGCTCGCCCGGCTGGACGCCGGAGAGGATACGGCGGACCTGCGCCAACGCGTGACGGAGATGATTGACGACATAGACCTCGACTACCTGCGCGAGGAGGTGCCCACCGCCATCACCCAGACCATTGAAGGCGTGGAGCGCGTCTCCAAGATTGTCCGGTCCATGAAGAACTTCGCCCATCCCGGCGCGCAGGAAAAGGTGCCCGTGGACATAGCGGCCGCCATTGAAAGCACGGTGACGATCTCGCGCAATGAGTGGAAGTACGTTGCGGAGCTCGAAACGGACGTTCCAACGGACCTGCCGCCGCTTATCTGCCTGCCGGACGAGTTCAACCAGGTGGTGCTGAATATGATCATCAACGCCTCCCACGCCATTGCGGACAAAGTGGGCAAGGACGGCGCCACCAAGGGCCTGATTACCATCACCGCCCAGCGCGACGGCGACGACATGGAGATACGCATATCGGATACGGGGGCAGGCATTCCAAAGTCCGTGCAGGGCCGCATATTCGACCCCTTCTTCACCACCAAGGACGTCGGCAAGGGAACGGGGCAGGGCCTCAACATCGCCCATTCCGTCATAGTGGAAAAGCACGGCGGCAGCATCAGCTTCACGTCCGAGGAAGGCGAAGGGACAACCTTCACTCTCCGCCTGCCGCTGACGCCCAAGTAGACAGCGCTGAGCGGTCACCACTGGCGCTTCGTCATGGCGCGCGCCCCGCGCATCAGAAAGCGCCAGCAATCAGCGCGCGCCCTGTCGCCACACGCGCCCCCATGAAGGGAATGCATCCTTGAGGAATTCGTTGCCGGCCCGGCGCTACTCCGGCGGCACAATTGATGTGTATTGCTCGACTTGGCGCTTGCTCATGCCCCGCAGTTCGCACCCCACCACCAGCGGCGTTATCCGCCGCACAATGGCCTCCACCTTCTTCACCTTCACTCCGCTGAGGGACATCAGGTCAAAGGTCACGCTCTCGCCAATCTCGAAGGTCTCGCCGCCGTGCTTGAAGCTGATGCCAAGGACACTGGCGTCCACAATCTGGTAGTTGTGCTCCTTCTGCGGCAAACGCGCCGCGTACTCGGCAAGGGGGATGCGGCGGGCGCGGCGCTTTTCGCGGCCATCAAAGCCGCCTGCCGCCTCGATGAAGTCAATACGGGTGCCCGTTGAGTTTTGCGGGCGGGAATTCGTGCGCCGCACCTCAAGGGCCAGCCCCTGCAACTCCGAGGGGATGGCCTCGCGCGAGGCGATGGGGGCAAGGGTCTTGGCCGCGGCGTCCTTGTCGCCATTCTCCATCTGCGCGCGGGCAAGGCCTATGCGCGCGGCGTCGCTTTGCGGTTCCACCTCCACAGCACGCGAGTACAGCCGCGTCAGGGCGCGGTTGTCCTTTTGCTGCGCCATGTGGTCCGCAACGGTTTTAAAGGGGTTGGGGGCTTGTGGGTCGGCCTTGCGGGCGCGGGTGTAGATGTCTGCGGCCTTGTCGTCCTTGTCCAGCCACGCATAGGTCTCCGCCGCCTTGCCCATGAACTGTCCCCAGCGCTCCAGATTGCCCTGTCCGCGAAAGGCCTCGGCAAGGCCAATGTAGGCTTCCGGAAACAGCATGTGCACCCGCGCCGCCGCGGCAAACTTGGCGATGGCCTTGTCGTACTTGCGCAGTTCCAACAGGTTTTGCCCTTCCTGCACCAGCTTGAGGGCCAGCGCCTTTTGCTTCAGCACGCTGTCCGAGGAGTGTGACAGCTCCTCGTGCACGGCGTCCGGCGCGGCGATGCCTTCGTCCTTGAAGATAGGACGGCGGATGGGCTTTCGCGGACCGAAGAGGATTTTCTCCAGCCGCACCATAAGCAGGTAAGGGGTGAAGGGCTTGTTGATGTAGTCGCGCGCGCCAAGGCGCATGGCCTCGTCGATGATGCCGACAGGCGCGCCGCGCCCCATGAGAATCATAGGCAGGTGATACAGCTCCCGGTCCGTGGCGATGCGGTCCAGTAGGGCAAACCTCTCGGCCACGGTCATGTCAAAATCCAGCAGGGCGATGTCTGTATCGCGCTCCTTGAGGATGGTGAATATTTCCTCGGGGTCCGTGGAGTACGCCACCTTGCTGTAGCCATTATCCGTAAGGATTTTGGCGATGATGTTGGCAACGGTGGTGCTTGGTTCCCCCACAAGGATGCCGATATTTTGCTTCGCCGACATGGACGGCCCTCCCCTTCCTGGCTGAGCGCGCAGCACGCGCAAACACGGCAGCCCAGCCACGCCGCAGCATGGCTGGGCTGTTTTCACTTGCTATGTGGGCGTGGTGAAGTCGATGTCAGCGACCGTAACCGCATCGCCCGATACGGTTGCAATGAGTTGAGCCCCCCCCGATGTATCGCCGTCGGAGTCATACCACAACTCGTTGTTTGTGGAATCGTAGACAAAGGTGGCATCGCTTGTGCTAAGGTTGCCATTGGACCCGTCGTAGCCGCCAATGGCGGAATCCACAAACCCTGCCGACGAATCGAAATTGGCCGAGTCGAAAACGAAGATGTCGTCGTAAACGCTGTTGTCAAAGTCGACGATGCTGTCGCCGCCGTCGGTGGTATCCGCGTAGTAGAACGTGTCGTTGCCATTGCCGCCGGTCAGGGCGTCCACGCCAAGGCCGCCGTACAGGTAGTCGTCCCCGCCAAAGCCAAAGAGTTGGTCGTTGTTGTCCATGCCCTTCAGGGTGTTGGCATCATCGTTGCCCTTCAGCGAGTCGGCATAGGCCGAACCTATGAAGCCCTCTATCTCCTGATACATATTGGTGGAGCCGCTGTAGGTGAACATCCCGCTGCCGCCGGTGCCGAGGGTGATGTTCATCCCCGCGGTGCTGTTGACAAAGTCAATGAGATCCGTGCCGTCTCCGCCGGAGAACGTATCCGCGCCGTAGCTGACGATAAGCTGGTCATCGCCGAGGCCACCGGAAATCAGGTCCGCGCCGTCGCCACCATCCAGCGTGTCGTTGTCCGCGCCGCCGTCCATGGTGTCATTCTCGGTGCCGCCATTCAGCGAATCCGCCCCGGCGTCGCCAGTCAGCATGTCTGCGCCGCCACCGCCAAGGAGGGTATCCGCCCCCTCATCGCCGCCAAGGGTATCGTCTCCGGCCTCGCCGCTCATGTAGTCGTTGCCGGTTTCGCCATCGAGTTCGTTGGCCTCGCTGTTGCCGGTGAGGGTGTCGTTGTACAGGGACCCTTCAATGCCTTCGATATCGTTGTAGGTGATGACGTCGCCGTCATAATTCAGCGTATCCATCCCTGTGGACAGCGTCAGGCTCACGCCTGTGGCACCGTTGATGAAGGACAGCATGTCGCCGTCAGCGCCGCCGTCAAAGGTATCCGCGCCGCCGCTGACGAAGAGGTCGTCAAACCCGTCACCGCCGGAGACCGAGTCAGCGCCGCCTCCGCCGTCCAACTCGTCGTCGCCGGCCTCACCATACAGCAAGTCCGCCCCGCCGCCGCCATACATGGTATCGTTGCCATAGCCGCCATAGAGCGTATCAGCGCCCGAAAGCACGCCCTGCGTATCGTCGCCATACATGACGTCCGCGTCGTCTTCGCCGCCGAGGGAGTCGTTGCCTTCGCCGCCGATGAGCGTATCCAGCCCCGCACCACCCCATACATAATCGTTGCCCATGCCGCCGATGAGCATATCGTTGCCAAGGTCGCCGCCTATCTCATCGTTGCCGCCTTCACCATCAATCGTGTCATTGCCGTCACCGCCGTACAGGCCGTCGCTGGTCTGGAAGAACTCACGCAGTTCACCATTGACCACCTGGAAATACTGGAAGCCGTCCGTGCCCACGTTGCCTTCCGTGGTGGCGAGGTCTGCCAAGTCGTCCGCATCGGCGGATTCCGGCGGCTCTTCAAAGCTGCCCGTACCGTCCGCCCAACCAACGCGCGCGGGGTTGGTTCCTGTGCCCGCGCCTGTGGGGTCGGTGTCGTCCACCCAGCCGATGTCCTCGTACCGGATGACGATGTCGTAATCGCCCATATTGCGGTCGCTGCGGTCGATAATCTGCAGTTGGAAGGCGTTGGTGTGGTCAATCTTCCCTGTGGCGTAGCCCACATCGTCCCAGGTGATGGTGAGGATATTGTGGGAGGAGTCTATGTCGTACCAGACAAGGTTGGAGCCTTCGGAGTTGCCGTTCGTCAGGTCCGCGCCCGTGGCCACGCCGCCGCTGGTATCCACATGCGCCCAGAATGGGGCGATGATGGGCGTTTCCACAATGGACAGCGGCGTTGTGGTGGTGTCCGTAAAGGCCGAGCCGAAGCTGATAGTGCCGTTGGTGTTCACGTACACACCCGTGTAGGTCTCACCCCCAAATCCGATGCCGTGGATAAAGGTGTCGGACAAATCGACAAACTCGGAGACGCTGTCGCCCCGCGCGAGGGAGTTTTCACCAAAGCCCACCGAACCGCCAAGACCGCTGACAAGGCTTCCCTGCTGCTCCACCATGGACCCCATAATCCCTGCCGAGGGGTCGCCGGGGTCTGAGGTTTCGTTGCCGCCAAGGATGGAGTCGTCCCCGCTGCCACCGGAAATGAGGTCAAAGCCGCTCTCGGAGCCGGTACCGCCGATAAGGGTATCCGCGCCCTCGCCGCCGTCGATGAGGTCGTTACCAGCCATGCCGTTGATGCTGTCGTTTTCCTCCAGCCCAACGAGTTCGTTGTCGGACGAATTGCCGATGAGCGTATCGCGGAAAAAGCCGCCCACCACGCCCTCAACGCCAATGATGGTGTCCGTGTCGCCCCAGTCGTCGATGGCCGTGCCCTCTCCGGTTCCGGGCACGGTGGCGTCGCCAAGCTCCACATACACGCCCGTGCCGTCGCCGCCGCGGCCATTGGTGTAGTCGCCTTCCTTGTCGCGGTCGTATTCCAGCCAGTCAAAATTGTCGTAGGGGCTGTCGCCGTAGTAGAGGTCATTGCCCGCACCGCTGACAATGAAGTCCTGTCCGTCGCCGCCGTGGACCTCGTCATCCCCTGCGCCGCTAAAGATAACGTCGCCGCCAGCGCCGCCGTCGAGCGTGTCGTTGCCGTCGCCGCCGTACATGGCGTCACCGCCCGAAGTGCCGGCCAAGGAGTCCGCCCCGCTGGTCCCCTTCACCTGATTCAGCGCGCTGAGGTCAACGGGATAGTCATTATCGTCATCGTCGCCAGAGGAGGTGTCGCCCCCTGTGTCGCCGCTGCCCGTATCGCCGGAGGCCTGCGTGTCGTCGCCTGTGGGGGCGGTGTCATCATCGGCAATGGGAATGATGTCGTCATCGTCGTCGTCATCATCGCCCGTTGCAGGTGGTTCGGTAATAAGGTCCACAAGGTCGTCGTTGGTGTCCTGCCCACCGGTGTTGATGGGGCCTGTCCCGGTACCGGTGCCAACGCCCGTTCCGGTCCCTTCGCCGGCAAAGGCGTCGTCCCCGCCAAAGGGATCGGTGCCACCGTCAAAGGCGGAGCCGCCGTCAAAACCGCTTCCTGTTTCAAAACCGGTCTCGCCGCCGGTAACGGGGCCAGCGTCGCCATCAGGACCAAAATCATCCTGCCCGTCGCCAAGATCATCGCCAAGGCCTTCACCGAGGCCGGGCTCCTCGCCGGGAAGGTCATCCTCCGGCCCGCCCTCGCCAAGGGCCGCCAGCTCGTCCGGGGCGTCGTCTGGTGCACCTTCTGGGCCACCTTCGGGGCCTTCTCCGGGCGGCTCGTCGCCGGGGCCTTCGCCTTCCAGCTCGTCGCCACCGGCAAGGAGTTCTTCGTCAGGAAGCTCCTCATCGCCGGGCTGTTCCTCGCCTTCCGCGCCCTCTACAGGCTCCTCCTCGCCGGGGCCTTCCTCGGGAAGTTCCTCCTCCCCTTCGCCTTCGCCCTCGGCCAGTTCATCCCCGGCAAGCTCGTCCTCGGGGTCTCCTTCTCCTTCGCCCTCGCCTTCTCCTTCGCCCTCACCTTCTCCTTCGCCCTCACCTTCGCCTTCGCCCTCACCTTCGCCTTCGCCCTCAGCGTCGCCCTCTTCCCCACCGTCCTCGCCGCCCTCATCCTGCGGGGCGTCGGGGGCCTGATACAGGCCCGGCACAACGGTGATGGGTGCCATATTCTGCAGCATCTGCTGCTCTGTGGGGCTGTAAGGGCGCGGCGCGCCCATGGTGCCATCGGCAAACACGTCCACAATCTCGTTGGCACCGGTGATGAAGCGGGTGCCCTGCTCCGTGGTGATAACAAGGTCCAGCTCGTGGTAGTCGAAGATGCCGTACTTTTCGCTGCCATCCTCGCCAATGACGAAGTCCGCACCCGTACCGCGGATGCCAATGGTGGCAAGGGGCGACTGCATGCTTACGCCATCGGGGTTGTCCTCCACGATTTTTCCGGTCACCATACGGAAGGTGCCCTTGGCCATGTTGAGCAGCATGCCGGAGGCGGACGGGTCGTCTGGCTCGTAGACGTACTCGTCCACGGTCAGCCGCGCGTCCGGGCCTTGCGACAGCACGCTTTCGTCAGCAAAGCGGACCTCCACATTGGCTCCGGAGGACGTGACAAGAACGTCCTGAGCGTATATGGGACTGCCGACCTCAAGAGGTCGCGCGCCATCTGCCGACTCGGCAAAGGCTTGGCCTTTGATTGATGCAACTTCACCGACCTGTTGCATGGCACTCTCCCGATGTAGCGGGTGTTGGCGGGATTTTCGAGTTTGCCATCAGTATAGTCGGCAAAGCCATCCCGAAAAAGAGGAAACTTGACTTTTCTCGTAGCACATCCCGTATTTTCCAACAAACATACGGAATGCATCATCATCGACAGAGAGAAACGCACCAAGCAACACACCGCAGACAACACCGCAATATCACCCCAGGAGGAACAAATTTGGATTCTTACGCAGTCGCCAAGCACATTTTTGAGATTGCCTTTCCACTCTTTTTGATTATGGACCCCGTGGGCAACGGAGCCATTTCCCTTTCACTGCTCAAAAATCAGACACCTGCGCGACAGCGGAGCATCATCCTGCGCGAATGCCTTTTCGCCCTGCTGGTCATCCTCGTCTTTATGTATATTGGCGAAGGATTACTGGCCCTTCTGGACATTGGCCAATCCACCATGCGCATTGCCGGTGGCGCCATCTTGTTCATCATTTCCATGAAGATGGTCTTCCCCCCGGCAGAGGCCGACAACGCCGACGCCATGGACGACGACCCCTTCTTTGTGCCCATTGCGGTGCCTCTTATCGCCGGCCCGTCCCTACTGGCGGCGGTGATGGTGTATGCCCACCGGCCGGACAACAACACCATTTTGCTGTCCTCCATTGTGGTGGCCTGGACCGCAACGGCCATCATCATGCTGCTCATCCCCGTCCTGACCAAGCTGCTGGGGCGGCGCGGCCTCCGCGCTGCGGAGCGGCTGATGGGCCTTATCCTTATTCTTATGTCCTGCCAGATGCTGGAAGACGGCATCCGGCTGTTTGTCCACTCGCTGTAGGACAACCACCATGCAGGCCGCCATCCCC
>NZ_JBUDSW010000014.1:0-25458 GCF_054921475.1 Desulfobaculum sp.
TGCGCAAATGGGATCCCTAAGGGCCCACGGCCCTTAGGCCTGCGGAGCAAAAAACTCTGGCCCCCTCCCCCCTTCCTTGGGCCTGTTCTCCTCCCCCGCGCCCCCCTGCGCCTGCTCTCCCATTTCAAGCCCTCTTGCTTCCTGCTATGCTGAACCAAACGCACGAAGTCGGCGCGCTGTGCTGCGCGGCGCACATGGAGATGCATATGGAGGACTTATGCAGATAGGTATGGTTGGCCTTGGCCGCATGGGCATGAACATGGCGCGGCGGCTGCTTGGCGGCGGGCACGCTGTGGTGGCGTATAACCGCACGCCCCAGCGGGTGGATGACATCCGCGCTGCCGGGGCGGCGGGGGCGTATACCCTTGAGGAGCTGGTGGAGCAGCTGGAGCGGCCGCGCGTGGTGTGGATTATGTTGCCTGCGGGGCAGACTGTGGATGACCATATTGACGTGCTGATTCCGCTGCTGGACGCGGAGGACATCATCGTGGACGGCGGCAACTCGCGCTACCATGATGATATCCGGCGCGCGGCGAATCTGGCCGGGCATGGCCTGCGGTACGTGGACGCCGGGGTGAGCGGCGGCATCTGGGGGTTGGAGGTTGGCTACTGTACGATGCTTGGCGGCAACGCCGCTGATGTGGAGCACCTGACGCCGCTCCTTCAAACCCTTGCGCCCAAGGATGGCTATCTGCACTGCGGCGGACACGGCGCGGGGCACTTCGTGAAAATGATCCATAACGGCATTGAATACGGCATGATGCAGGCCTATGCCGAGGGCTTTGCGCTGCTGGAGGCCTCGCGCTATGGCGAGGAGATGGATTTTTCGCGCGTTGCGGGGCTGTGGAATCAGGGGAGCGTTATCCGCTCGTGGCTTCTGGAGTTGGCGGAATCGGCCTTTGCCGGGGACGCGCGCCTTGAGGATGTGGCCGCGTTTGTGGAGGACTCGGGCGAAGGGCGCTGGACTGTTGCCGAGGCTGTGGACGCGGCTGTCCCGGCGCCGGTGCTGACGCTGGCGCTCATGGAGCGCTTCCGTTCGCGGCAGGAGAATTCGTTTGCGGACCGGCTGCTTGCGGCGCTTCGCGCTGAGTTTGGCGGGCACGCGGTAAAACGTCCGAACAAGGAGTAGTGCTGTGGACAGTGTTTCGTCGTCTGCACTGGGGCGTGCATTTTCGCCGTCGGCGCTGACCCATGGCGAGTGCGCGCGTGGGGGCGCACCGGCGCCGTGTTCGCTTGTCATCTTTGGTGCGTCCGGGGATTTGACGGCGCGCAAGCTGTTCCCGGCGCTGTTTCGGCTGCTGCGTGGTGGGCTCTTAGACCCGCGAAGCACGGTGGTGGGCGTGGCGCGCTCCGGCATGGATGATGCCATGTTCCGCCGCCGCATGAAGCAGGCGCTTGAGGATGCCGATATTTTTGAAGAAGACCTGTGGAACCAGTGCGCGCAGAACCTGCACTACCACCAGTTGCAGTATGACAGCCCCAAGGAGTACGGCGCGCTGGCCGAGCGCCTTGGCCAGTGGGAGGCGGAGCGCGGAGATGGCGGCAACCGCCTGTTTTATTTGGCAACGCCGCCTGCTGTGTATGGCACGATTGCCGAGCACCTTGGCCGGAGCGGCCTCGCCCGCGAAACTGAAGAGGCGTACGCGCGGCTGGTGGTGGAAAAGCCCTTTGGGCATGACCTGCCAAGCGCCCGCGCGCTGGATGCCACCCTGCACGAGGCCTTTGCCGAGCATCAGATTTTTCGCATAGACCACTACCTTGCCAAGGAAACCGTGCAGAATATTTTGCTGTTCCGCTTTGGCAATGCGGTGTTCGAGCCGATTTGGAACCGGCGGTATATTGCGTCCATTACCTGCGCATCGTCGGAGAAGATAGGAGTGGAGCACCGGGCTGGATACTATGAGCACGCGGGCGTCCTGCGCGATATGTTCCAGAATCATATGATGCAGATTTTGTCCCTTGTGGCCATTGAGCCGCCCGCGCTCTTTGAGGCGGACCGGGTGCGCGATGAAAAGGTGAAGGTGTACCGGGCACTGCGCCCCTTTGCGCCGGAGCGGCTGCGGGAGCACTTGGTGCTGGGGCAGTACGCGCGGGGTGTGGTGGATGGGCGCGAGGTGCCCGCCTACCGCGAGGAGCGTGGTGTCTCCGGCTCATCCATAACGCCGACGTTTGCCATGCTCACGGCGTATGTGGACAACTGGCGCTGGCAGGGGGTGCCGTTTCACATCATGTCCGGCAAGCGGCTGCAGGAAAAGCTGACGCGCATTGTGATTACCTTCCGTGATGTGCCGCACTCCATGTTCCGTGAGGTGGCGCAGGGAGATATGGCGCCCAACCGGCTGGTGGTGGATGTGGCGCCGGATAATGCCATTTCGCTCCAATTTCAGGCCAAGGTGCCGGGGGCGCAGCTGTGCTTTCGGCCCGTGACCATGCGCTATGACTTTTCCGCCGAGGCCTCGGGAACGGGGCTGGATGCGTATGAAAAGGTGGTTCTGGATTGTATGCTTGGGGACCAGACGCTGTTTTGGCGGCAGGATGGCGTGGAGGCGTGCTGGGGCTACCTGACGCCAATTCTTGATTTGTGCGAAGCCTGCGGCGATGCGGAGGAGCACCTGCACCCCTACCCTGCTGGCTCGTGGGGGCCACAGGCCAGCCTTGAGACGGTGCGGACGCTGTTTTAGGGCGGCGCCATGCGGTGACGCTGGTCCACTAGGCGGAAACAAAACGGCCCGGACAGACACTGTCCGGGCCGTTTTGCGTGGTGGAGAAAACAGGGCGCCCTACCCGTTTGCGGCGTCCCATGTGGCCTGAATAACGGTGCCTTTGCCGGGCTGGGAAAAAATGCCAAAGTCGCCGCCGCTCATTTCCGTGCGTTCGCGCATATTTTCCAGCCCCATGCCTGTGGTGATGCGCTCGCGCATGGCGTCGGTGCTGAGGGAGAAGCCGCAGCCGTTGTCGCGGATGCGCAGGACAAGGGCGGCGTCCTCGTGGGCGAGGGTCAGCCAGACCACGCTGGCCCCGCTGTGGCGGGCGGCGTTGCTCATGGCCTCCTGCATGATGCGGTAGAAGGTCACCTTGAGGCTGGGCGGGATGTCGGCTTCCTCTATTTCTATGCGTTTTTGCACCAGCACGTGGGAATAAATGCTTTCGTATTCTGCGCAGAAGCCGTTCATGGACGTGATGAGGCCAAGGTCCTCAATACTTGGCGGGTGCAGCGCCGCCTGAATGTTGCGGATTTTGTCGATGAGGCCTTGGGTGAGGGTCACGACGCTGCGAAGGGGCTTTACGCTGGCTTCGTCCGCCACGGGGGCAACATCGAGAATGGCATTTTCCACCGCGTATTTGACGGCGGCAAGGGTCTGGCCCACGTCGTCGTGCAGTTCGCGCGCAAGGCGCTGGCGTTCCTGCTCCTGCGCCTGAAAAAAGCGGCGCGAGAGAATGCGCAGGCGTTTTTCATTTTCCTTCAGGCGCTGTTCGTACTGCACGCGGCGGGTCACATCGCGCCCGACGGCTTGGTATTCCGCGGGGGAGCCGTCGTCGTTGAAAATGATGCGGACGTTCCATTCCAAATGCCGCATGGTGTTGTCTGCCGTGGTGAGGCTGGTCTGACAGGTGACGATGGGGCATGCCCCGCACAGCGCGGAGACACCACGCCGCACCGCGCCCCGGTCCTGCTCGCTGATGAGGTCGAAAAATGTGGACGGCGGGGCCTGCGAGGCAAGGCGCAGGTTCTGCATGGCCCGGTTTTGGTAGGTGAGCGTACCGCTGCGGCGGAAGCGGCAGACGTATTCCGTCTGGTCCTCCACGATGGCGCGGTAGCGCTTTTCGCTTTCGGTGAGGGCGCGCTCCATTTCTCGCACGCGGGTGACATCCGTGACCACGGCGACACTGCCGTTGAAGTGGCCGGTTTCGGAAAACAGCGGCGCGGCGGAGATGAGGCAGTGGACGTTGCGCCCGTTGCTGCGGCGGAAATCAATTTCGTAGACATCGGCCTTGCCTGCGGCGCGGGTTTGGAGTTGCTCGCGGATGGTGGCGCGCGTTGTGGCGCTCAGACCCTCGTCAATGTAGTCCAGCACCGTCCGCCCAAGGATTTCCGCCCGCTGTTTCCCCATGATTTCACAGTATCTTTGGTTGACGGCAATGACGGTTTGGTCCGCATCCGTCAGGGCGAGGCCGTCGTTGAGGGTCTCGAAAACCTTGCGCAGGAAGAGTTCCTTGGTGGCCAGCATATGCGCGTAGCGCCTGTTGGCTGTCACATCCACAAGGGTGGCCAGCTTCAGGCCCGAGGGCAGATTGATGAGCCGAAAATTGATGATGTGTGTTTCGCCGTTAGCGCACGTGAGGGGATGCTCGCGCTCCACAAAGGAGCGGGTGCGGTCCTCGCGCCACAGATGCAGCAGGCGGTGGCGCAGCGTGGGGTCGGGATAGGCCCGGTGCAGCCATGCGCCAAGGGGGGTAAGGTCCGCAAGGGTATAGCCCGTCATGGCCGTAAAGCTGGCATTGACAAAAAGCGGCTTCGCCTCAGCATCAAAAACGATGATGCCCAGCTGCGCGTTGTCCATCACGGCGGAAAGGAGTTGTCTTTCGGTGTCTGTCAGCGATGAAAGGGACAGCCCGTCTGGGAAGCGGAAGGCCATAGGGAGCTACTGGTGGCTGAAGGTGTCAGCTGGTGCGCGCTCCAGCGATGAGGGCTTTGGCGGCGGTGGATTCGAGGGGGCGGGAAAAATAAAAGCCCTGCACGAAATCGCAGCTTAGTCCTTTGAGCAGGTCGAGCTGGTCGGCCTGCTCCACGCCCTCGGCAACAACGTCGAGGCCGATGGTCCGGGCAAGGGCGAGAACAATGCGCACAATTTCGGTGTTTTGGCTCCCCTTGCTCATGTCCACGATGAAGGACCGGTCCACCTTGAGTGTATTTACCGGGAATTGCAAGAGATAGGACAGCGAGCAGTAGCCTGTGCCGAAGTCGTCGATGGAGAGTTGAATGCCCAGCGCCTTGAGCCGCTTGAGCATGACAAGGGCGCTTTCGGCATTGCGCATGATGGCGGTTTCGGTGATTTCCAGCTTGAGGCACGAGGGGGTGAGGCCTGTTTCGTCGAGGATGCAGGTAATCTGGTCCACAAGGCTGGGCTGGGAAAACTGCACGGCGGAAAGATTGACGGACAGCACCAGATCTGCGCGCGAGGGGTAGGCGGCCTGCCACTCGGCCATGGTGGCGCAGGCTTGGCGCAGCACCAAAAGGCCAAGGTCAATAATATCGCCGGTGTCCTCGGCGTGGGGGATGAAGTCGCTGGGCAGAATTTCGCCGTGGATGGGGTGCCGCCAGCGGCACAGGGCCTCAAAGCCGACGACTTCGCCGGTTTTGATGGACAGAATGGGCTGGTACAGAACGTAGAATTCTTTGTTTTGGATGGCGCGGCGCAGGTCGTTTTCAAAGAACATGGTCCGCGCGGCGCGCTCGCGCATGCGGGTGGTGAAGACCTTGATGTGGTTGCGGCGGTCTTCGCGCCGGGCTTCATACAGGGCGATGTTGGCGTTTTGCAGAATTTCTTCGGGCTGGGTGCATCCGGTTTGACTGAGGACGATGCCGAAGCTGGCCGTCAGGCGGATGGAGCGGTCCCCAATGGTCAGGGGCTTGGCAAGGGCTGCGCGCACGCGGTGCACGGCGGTAATGGCCTCGCGCGGGGATTCCAGTTCGTCGAGGAGCAGGATGAATTGGTCGCCGCCAAAGCGGCACACGGTGTCCAGACTGCGCACGCAGTGCAAAAGCCGCAGGCCTGTTTCGCGCAGGACGCTGTCGCCAAAGGCGTGGCCGAGGCTGTCGTTGATGACGCGGAAGCGGTCAATGTCGAGGAAGACCACGGCGTAGTGGTAGTCCGGGCGGCGCTTGGAGCGCGCCAAAACCTGCCGGATGCGGTCAAGGCAGAGTTCGCGGTTGGCGAGGCCTGTGAGGGTGTCGTGCAGGGATTCGTAGCTGAGGCGGCGCTCTAAGCTTTTGCGGTCCGTGATATCGCGCATGCTGCAGCGGACGCCAAGGGGCGAGCCGTCGTCGTCAAAGACGCTGCGGCAGACCACATTCAGCCAGCGCATGCGCCCGTCCTTGCGGAAAAAGCGCACGTCGATGGAGTCCGTGTCCGAGTGTTCGTCGGTTTCCATGAACTGGGTCCAGATGGGTACATCGTCGCGGTGCAGCAGACCAAGCATAAACTGCGGGTCCGCGAGGAAGTCCTCCTCGGCGTAGCCCGTGAGCCGAAGGCATGAGGTGGACACATACAGCATGCGCCCGCCCGGTGAGCACCACGTCTCCAGCCCAAAGGCGGAGTCGGACACGGTGCGGTAGCGCTTTTCGGAGCAGCGCAGGGCGTCCTCCATGCGGATGCGTTCAATGGACAGCGCCACCTGCCCGGAGATGGCGGCCAAAAGGTCGGCGTCCTGCTCGGTGTACTGATGCGGATTGTGGTAGTCCTGAATGGCCATGGCCCCGATGATTGTGCCGCTGACCATGAGGGGAACGCCCAGCCACACCGCACTCATGGTGCCCACCACGCCTGAAACGCCCTCGCGCAGGCCGTCGCCGCCCGCGTCTACGTCCTGTGCATTGATGAGCAGTGGCTTGCCGGAGCGGATGACGTCCAGCGTCAGGCTTTTGGTGGCGGGGTCGCTGATGCCCCGGATTTCCAAAAAGGATTCCATCTCGTCCATGTAGTAGGGAAAGACGAGGCGGTCGTTGTCCTTGTCGATGAGGGCAATGTAAAAGTTGGGTGCGGCGATGTATTCCAGCAGAATGCGGTGGATGGTGGGAAACAGCTCGTCGATGGAGGGCGAAACGTTGACCACGTTGGCAATGCGGTACAACAGCCCGAGGCGGCGTTCGTTGCTGAGGCCTTCGCTGCGGGTGTTGAGGCGCTCGGTCACGTCCTCCATAATGCCTACGAGATTGGCGGTGCCGTCGGGATTGTCGTGCCGGCGGATGACGGCGTCCAGCCAGTAGCATTCGCCGTCTTTTTTGCACTGGCGCAGAAGCCCGCGCCACTCGCGCCCGTGGACAAGGGCGCGCATCATCCGGTCGCGCTCCGCGGGGGGCAGCATTTTGGAGGTGTGGGTAAAAACGCTCTGCCCCACCACTTCGTCAGTGGAAAAGCCAGAAATATCGCAGAACATGGGGTTGGCGTATTCAACCGTCCCCTCAAGGTCCGTGACCAGAACAAGCGTTGGGGAGTGCTCCACCACCGAAGGCAGCCACGACGGAATGCGTGTGGTTTGGCCGTGCTGCATGAGGCGGAGCAGGTCGTCATGCTCCCGCCGCAGACGGGCATAGCGTTGCCGCAGGGTTTGGAGCTCATCGTGGCAGTGGACGACATGCTCTGTACAGTGGTCTGGAGTGTTGTCGGTACCCATAGCATCCTGTGGGGCTGAGGTGGCAGATGGATATATGCCTTCCTGTATACGCTAGACCGATTGGATTGTGCAATGTGTTTTGTAAAGAGCGACGGTGTGTTGGAGCGTTCTCCAAAAGGTGATGCTGCGCTGGTAGTGGCGTTTTTCGGGGGATAAGTGCGTTGGCCGGGGCGTATGGCCCCATGGCGCGGCAGGTGGATGCGGCGCAAAAAAGCCCCCGGACCGTGGTCCGGGGGCTTTTGAATGTGTGGAGGGTGGCGGGGCTAGCCGCACTTGGTGTAGCCGCACGCGCCGCACAGGAAGCACCCTTCCTGAAAGTGCAGCTCCGCGCCGCATTCGGGGCAGGAGGGGGCCAACAGGTCGTCGCCTGTCACGGGCGATTCATCCTGCGTGATGTAGCGCTGCTCCAGCACCCACGCGAGGGCGTCGGGGATGGACATAATCATGCCCTTTTTGCGGAACACCGGGTGTTCGCCGCCAATGCCCTTGAGCTGCTGCACCACCGCGCGCACGGAGATGCCGGAGCGCAGCGCCAGTGATACCAGACGGCCGATGGCCTCGGCCTTGGCGGTGATGGAGCGGCCGGACTTGCCAATGGTGGCAAAGACTTCAAAAGGCTTGTGGTCCACCTCGTTGATGGTGAGGTACATGGCGCCAAGGCCTGTTTCGATCTTTTGGGTAAAGCCGTAGACCACGTCGGGCCTTTCGCGGACGATTTCCTCTTCCTGCACGTCGCCGGGGGCGCTGTCGCCGGTGTAGAGCACCTGCACGGCTTTGCAGCCGTCGCGGTAGACGGTGACGCCCTTGCAGCCCATCTCGTACGCCATCCAGTAGATGGCGCGGATGTCGTCCTTGGTGGCGGAGTTCGCCAGATTCACAGTCTTGGAGACGGCGTTGTCCGTGTATTTCTGGAAGCTGGCCTGCATGCGCAGGTGCCATTCCGCGGCAAAGTCCATGGCCGTGACGAACACGCCGCGCAGGTCTTCGGGCAGGTAGTCCATGTCGCGGATGGTGCCCTTTTTGGCGACCTCTTCCATGAGGGAGGAGGACCAGGCTCCGGCCTGCTTCAGGGCGTCTTCAAAATAGGGATTGACCTCCACCAGCTTGTCGCCGTCCATGACGTGGCGGGCGAAGGACAGGGCAAACAGCGGCTCAACGCCCGAGGAACAGCCCGCAATGATGGACAGCGTGCCCGTGGGCGCGATGGTCGTGGTGGTGGCGTTGCGGTAGGGGCCAAGGTCCTGCTCGGCAAAGATGGATTCATCATAGGCCGGGAAGGGACCACGCTCTTTGGCCAGCTTCTTGGACGCGGCGCGGGCTTGCTCGCGGATGAACTTCATCACCTGCTCGCCAAGCTGCAGGCCTTCCTGACTGCAATAGGGGATGCGCAGCTGGAACAACAGGTCCGCAAAGCCCATGACGCCGAGGCCGATTTTGCGGTTTTTGCGGACGGTTTCGGTGATGCGGTCCAGCGGGTACTTGGACGCGTCGATGACGTTGTCCAAAAAGCGCACGCTCATGTGCACCACGCGCCTGAGTTCGTCCCAGTCCACCTCGATGCTGTCGCCTTCGCCGCGCACCATGAGGGCAAGGTTCACGGAGCCAAGGTTGCAGGCCTCGTACGGCAGCAGGGGCTGCTCGCCGCAGGGGTTGGTGCTTTCCATCTCGCCCTGCGCGGGGGTGGGATTGTCGCGGTTGATGCGGTCAAGGAAGATGATGCCCGGATCGCCGGATTCCCACGCCTTGCACACCAAGCGGTTGAACACGTCGCGCGCCTTGAGCTGGGCGACCACCTCATGGGTGTGGGGAGTGACGAGGTCGTAGTCCTCGTCCTTTTCCACAGCCTGCATAAAGCGCTCGGTCAGCGCCACGGAGAGGTTGAAGTTGTTCAGCTCGCCGTCGCGCTCCTTGGCGGAGATGAATTCGAGGATGTCTGGATGGTCCACGCGCAAAATGCCCATGTTGGCGCCGCGGCGGGTACCGCCCTGCTTCACCTGCTCCGTTGCGGTGTTGAAAATGCGCAGAAAGGACAGCGGGCCGGAGGCCACACCGCCGGTGGAGCCCACCACGGCGTCCTTCTGCCGCAGGCGTGAGAAGGAAAAGCCCGTGCCGCCGCCGGACTTGTGGATAAGCGCGGCGTGCTTCACGGCATCGAAGATTTCTTCCATGGAATCGCCGACGGGCAGAACGAAGCACGCGGCCAACTGACCGAGGGCCGTTCCCGCGTTCATGAGGGTCGGCGAGTTGGGCAGAAACTTGAAGCTGGTCATCAGGTCATAGAATTCCTGCGCCAGCTGGTCCGGGGTATAGGGTGATTCGGTATATTTTGCTTCCTCGGCGGCAATGCCGGCGGCCACGCGCCAGAACATCTGGGTGGCGTTTTCCGTGGGGTTGCCTTCGGCGTCCTTGCGGTAGTAGCGGCGGCTGAGGACTACCTCGGCATTGTCGTTGACCGCTGCGGGGCGGATGGTATCGGGCATGGCTGGTGCGCTGCTCTGTGTCGTCTTCTGTAGCACGGTCTCACTCCGGAAAAATTGATGGAAATTGGACTGATGAGGGAGGGGGCCCTATCGCCGCAGACGCTACCTCAGAGGGCGTGTGAAGGAAAGCCCCCTCGGGGAAGAGAGATGGTTCCCACAGGGAAACGCCCCGGGATAGCTGGCGAAAAATTTTCTGTCCGTGGTTCTCCCCATACCCGTGGAATTCGGTGGGTACAGCAGCGCCGCCGCAGCGGGTGCGGCGGCGGAATGCACAGGCGGTGCAGGGGCGCTATGAGTTTTGCCCAGGCGTCTTTGGCGCGGCCTCTTCCAGGTCGCTGAGGTGGATATTGAGCGCCTGAACCGAGATGTAAATCTCGCGCATGGACCATGTCAGGGAGAGCATCAGCATCACGAGGCTGGCCCCAAAGAGCAGCTTGCCCACAAAGACCTGCCCGGCAAACAGCACAAACATGCACACCACGCATAAAAACAGGCTGAACACACCCATCGCCTGCATGTTTCGAATGAGTACCACGCGTTTTTTCAGGCTGTCTATCTGCTCGCGCAGATGCTCGCCGCCGTTTTCACAGTAGATGTCGTGCAGTTGGCGGATGCGCGCACCAAGGGCCAGAAAGCGGTTGGTGTAGGCCAAAAGGAGCAGTGAAATGGCCGGAAACAAAAGCGCAGGGGTGGTGACGGTGATGTCCATGAACGTTCTCCGTGGGTGGTGCGGCGCAGGGCGCGTGGTATGGGAAAGCGCACCCCGCACGGGGCGGGCCGTGCGGGGTGCGGTTGGCTAGCTGTTGGCCTTGTACAGCGCGGTGATATCGCCGCTGCACAACAGGTTGAGGTTGGCGTTTATGCGTTGGTCGTCCCAGTCCCACCATGCCAGTTCGTCCAGCATGCGCCGCTCGTCGTCATTGAAGCGGTAGCGGATGTGCTTGGCGGGGTTGCCGCCGACCACGGCGTAGGCAGGGACATGCTTGGTCACCACGGCGCGGGCGGCAATGACGGCGCCGTTGCCGATGTGCACGCCGGGCATGATCATGGCCTCGGTGCCTATCCAGACATCGTTGCCCACCACGGTGTCGCCGCGCGGCACCCAGCCGTCCGGGCAGTCCGGATAGTGCGGCATGTAGTGGAAGGGATAGGTCGCCGCCCAGTTCATCTGGTGGCCCTGATTGCCCGCCATGATAAAGGACGCGCCCGAGCCGATGGAACAAAAGCTGCCGATGACGAGGCGGTCCACGTCGTCCCGGTCCGGGGCGAGGTAGCGCACGTTTTCCTCAAAGTGGCAGCCGTGGTAGTAGCCGGAGTAATAGCTCCGCCGGCCCACGGTGATGTTGGGGTTGGTGATGTGGTCCTGTATCTCGTAGCCCTCAAAGGGGCTGGCAAACGGATTGGGCATGGTCGGGTCTTCTCTAGTGCGGCCTTGGGCCATCGATGCCCGGGCGCAGTTGGCATTTGACGCGGATGTTGCGGCCTGTGGTCACCACGCCGTCCACCATATTGAAGGCTTCGGCCTCGGTGATGTCCGGCGCTGCGTTCGTGGCAACGCCCTGCTCTTCCAAGTAGCCCGTGAGTGCG
Source organism: Desulfobaculum sp. (assembly GCF_054921475.1). Taxonomy (NCBI): domain Bacteria; kingdom Pseudomonadati; phylum Thermodesulfobacteriota; class Desulfovibrionia; order Desulfovibrionales; family Desulfovibrionaceae; genus Desulfobaculum; species Desulfobaculum sp. The sequence goes on from NZ_JBUDSW010000014.1 coordinate 11,463, forward strand.
GCGAGGGCGTCGGCCTTGGCTTCATCCAGCGTGTAGTTCCGCGGGATGGACTTGGCGATGTCCAAGTTGGGGATGAACATTTTACCTTTTTGCGTGTCGGCAAACAGTTCAATATCCAGCGTGGTCCGCGTGAGGGCCGCCCCGATGGCGTTGGCCACGGGAGCGTGCTCCGGCAGGCCCACGGCGGCCCCAAGGCGTTCGGTCAGGACGCCCTGCATGGCCTCGGCCGGGCCGCCCATGGCGAAGTAGTGCTTGGGCGAAAGACGCTTGCCCCGCAGCAGTTCATAGATGGTGTACACGGGCTTTTCGTTGATGGCGGTGACCATTTCGCTCACAGCGCTGCAGATGCGGTGCGTGGCAAAGTCCACAGCCTGTTGGGCCAGCTTTTGCGGCTGCATGTCCCACAGGCGGGCCAGCTTCTCGATGCCCCGGCGCGAGGCGTCAACGTCGCCAAAACTGCTCAGGCTAAGGACGTTCAAGGCATCGGTCAGGGCCGGGCCACCCGCGCCCTGTGGCTGGACGGCCAGCGATGGGCCCTGCCGGTCCGGGCCGACGGTGACGCCGTGGGCGCTGACGTGGATGGCGGAGTCGCCCCCGATGCCGATGGACGACACCCGAAGGGCCTGCACCAGCGTGGGATAGGAGCCCACGGTCATGCCTTCGCTTTCGATAATGGGCGAGCCGTCGGCAAAGACGGCGATGTCCGTGGTGGTGCCGCCGATGTCGAGGATGACGGCGTCTTCGTCAATGTCGCACAGGGCCACAATGCCCATGACGCTGGCGGCGGGGCCGGACAGGATGGACTCCACAGGCGTGGTGCGCGAGGCCGCAAGGGGCATGGTGCCGCCGTCGGCCTTAAGGATATTGATATCCGCGGTGATGCCGAATTCCCGCGCGCTCTCCTCCACGGCCCACGCAAAGTCGTTGTACACGCGCCACACGGCGCTGTTGAAGTAGGCGGTGGCGATGCGGCGGGGAAAGTTCAAAATGCCGGACAGGCTGTGCCCCATGGTGATGCAGTCCGCGGCGCCGGAGTCCTCCACGGCGCGGCGCATGGCGCGCTCGTGCGTGGGGTTGCGGGTGGAGAACTTGCCCACCACGGCGTAGGCGCGCACGCCCGCATCGGCGCAGGCGCTGACGGCGCGCTCAAGGACGTCCGTCTCAAGGGCGGAGATTTCGGTGCCCCGGTGGTCGATGGAGCCAGGAATCACATGATATTGCGCGCCGGTGCGGTGGTGCTCCGGGTCAATGCCCGGCCCGGCGGACAGGATGACGCCAACGTCCTCGGTTTTCCCCTCGACGATGGCGTTGGTGGACAGCGTGGTGGAGAGGTTCACCCGGCTGATGTCCTGCGGGGGGATGTCCGCCAGTACGGCCTTCATGGCGCGGCGGATGGATTGGAGCAGGTTGTCGTGGTCCGTGGGAATCTTGGCCCACCCCATGAGGGTTTGGCCGTCGATGACAACGGCGTCTGTGTGGGTGCCGCCCACGTCAATTCCAAGCAACATGGCTGTATTCTCCGAAGATTTGTCCTGTGAGGATGTCGAAAGAAATTGCGTTACCGTATCAGCAATGCGGGGGCGCTGGAAAGGGCCGAATGGGGCGCTCAGCCTGCGCGGACAAGGCCTTCGCGCACGGCGTCCAGCGGTGTGCGGACGGCTATGGCCTGCGCTGGCAACTCCACGGCGGCCACGGCAAGGCGCGGCTGTGCGTGCCAGACGCTGGGCCAGCATCCGGTGGCGATGATAGCAAAGCTCCCCTCGGCGCGGAACACGGGCGGGAACTGCTGGCGTCCGGAAATGGTCCGCCCCGTAGTGGTGCACCGCAGATCGCCGCCGGGACCCTGCTCCCATGGCGCGCCTGGTGGCGTAAACCGCGCGCGCTCTGCGCCGCCGTGCCCGCTGCCCCAAGGCGAGGCCTCGCGCGGGGCGGCGTGGGGAGCCTCACCGTGCAGGGTCCAGCCCTGACAGGGGTGGTCGTCCGGGCGCACCGCGCTGACGGCAACGTCCGCCCCTTCGCGCCGCATGCGTTCAAGGGCGCTGCGTACAAGGGCTTCGCTGACGCTGCGGTTGCGGATGTCGAGAACAATCCACGGCGCTTCTGCCGGACGGGCCATGGCCTCTGCAGCGCCGGAGGGCAAAAATGGCGGCGCGTCCGGGCCGGGGGCGCAGGTGAGCACCTGTACACCGCGCGCGGTGAGGAGCGCTTTGATTTCTGGGCTGTCCGTGGCGGCTAGGATGCCGTCCAAGAGGGGCAGGCAGGCCAGCAGGTCCAGCGCCGCGCTGAGGTGCGCCTTCAGGCGCTCTGGCGAGGCAATGGGCTCCCCGGGGGTGAGAAAGATGGGCAGCAGGGCGTTCATGCGTCCTCCGGCCGGCGGAAGAGTCCGGCATCCAGCGCGGCTTCGGCAAGGGCGAGGTCGTCTTTGGTGTCGATGTCCACAAGGTGCACGGGGTTGGTCATTTCCTCATACCAGACGCCAGAGCCAGTAAAGCTGAGGCAGGTGCCGTCGTACAGGCCGTATTGGCGGAAGACCGGGGCCTCCTCTCCGGGCAGAAAGGCGTTGCCGCAGAGGTAAGTCCCTTGCCGCGCTGGAATGCGCGTCACAGGGACAACCACGGCGTAGCCCGCTAGGTTGCGCTCCACAAGGTGGTCCACAAGGCCGTCCGGGCGGAAGGGATGGGTGGGATAGAGTGTCGCGGCGACGTCAAAGCGGTCGCCCTCACGGGCGAGGGCGTCCACGGCGTGCCGGGTGACCGGGCCAAGGCGCGCCGTATCCCCAGAAAGTTCCGCAGGCCGCATAAAGGGAGTTTCCGCCCCCCACTCGCGGGCCACGCCGGCAATGGCGTCGTCGTCGGTGGAGACGATAACGCGCTGGATGCGGCGGGCGCGGCGCGCGGCCATGATGGACCACGCAATGAGCGGAACGCCGCCGAGGGGACGGATATTCTTCCGCGGCAGGCCCTTTGAGCCGCCGCGCGCGGGGATGATGGCCACGGCCCGCGCCGCGGCCGGGTCCGGGTGGGAGTGTTGCGCCGTCATTTCGGCAGTATAGACCGGGGGCGGCCTGCCGTCCACGCCGCATGCGGAGCGTATGAGTGTCTTTTGGGTGGAGGTGGTTGACATTTCCCCCTTTGCGTCGTCTCATCACGGGATGCGTACAACGAACAGTCCCGCGCGGTCATTGGAGAATCCGCACCATGCTTGAAGCACAACATTCACTCGGCCTTATCTTTTTCCCGGCCTTTGACTGGGCCATCAGCGCCACCCACCCCGAACGGGAGGAGCGCCTGCTCTACACGCAGGACCAGCTGCGCGAGGAAGGGCTTTTCGACATAGAGGGCATTACCGAACACAAGCCCGACGTTGCCACCAATGAGGACGTGGAGCGTGTGCACTTTTGCATGCCCGATGTCGCCACCGTGGCCACCAAGAGCCATCTTGTCTCCGCCGGCGGCGCCATCAAGGCCGCGCGCCTCGTTATGGAGGGCAAGGAGGACAAAGCCTTTGCCCTTGTTCGTCCGCCGGGGCACCACGCCATGAAGGTGGTCCACGGCAACCGCGGCTTTTGCAATATCAACATCGAAGCCGTGATGATTGAGCATATCCGCGCCACCTACGGGCACAAGCGCGTCGCCATCGTGGACACCGACTGCCACCACGGCGACGGCACGCAGGACGTGTACTGGCACGATCCGGATACGCTGTTCATCTCCCTGCATCAGGACGGGCGCACCCTGTATCCGGGCACGGGGTTCCCCATGGACCTTGGCGGTCCCAACGCCCTTGGGCGGACCATCAATATCCCCCTGCCCCCTTTCACCAGTGACGAAGGGTTCCTGCATGTCATCGACAATGTGGTGCAGCCCATCCTTGATGACTTTAAGCCCGACATTATTATCAATTCCGCCGGGCAGGATAATCACTTCTCCGACCCCATCACCAATATGAACTTCTCCGCCCGCGGCTACGCTATGCTCAACGAGCGGCTGAACCCGGACATCGCGGTGCTGGAGGGCGGCTACTCCATTCAGGGCGCCCTGCCCTACGTGAATCTTGGCATCTGCCTCGCCATGGCCGGGGTGGACTACTCCGGTGTGCGCGAGCCCGACTTTGACGCCGAGCGCCTGCGGCAGCCGCAAAAGGTGACGGACTACATCAAGGAGATGTCCGACCAGATGCGGCAGCTGTATTTTGCTCCGCCAAAAAGCGCCCTCAAGGGTGAGATGGTGGACGGCTTCTTTGTGCGCCACAAGGATATCTTCTACGATACCGACGGCATCAGCGAATCGCAGGTGGAGTCCGTGCAGGTGTGCGACGAATGCCCGGGCGTGTTGAAGATAGAAACGTGGTCCTCGGTCAATCCGCTGTCCGTCGGCATCCAGATTCCCATCACCGCCTGCGAGCGGTGCCGGAACACGGGCCTTCGGCTGTGGGAAGAGGCGCAGGTGAAGGGCAGCTACCGCTATATGCAGCTCATTAACCGAAAGGATGGCTACTGCCGCCAGTTTGGGTTCTAGCTCCTTCCCCTTCTTACGACGAACATGAAAAAACGGGCCCGGAAGACATAATGTCTTCCGGGCCCGTTTTTCGCGTGGACGAGACGCGCGGCGGACGCCGATGATGTTCTGCCCTGCCGTCAGCGGATATACTGCGGAATGTTCAGGAACAGGTTGGTGGTGTAGGTGATCATTTTGTCAAGAATCCATGGGAACGCCACAAGCAGCGCCAGAAAGATGGCGATAATCTTCGGTATGAAGGTCAGGGTCATCTCCTGAATCTGCGTGGCGGCCTGCAACACACTGATGAACAGGCCGACGCCAAGGCCGATGCCCAGCATGGGCAGGGAAATCATCAGCGTCATTTCAATGGCCTGACGCGCAAAGCCGATAACGAATTCCGGGGTCATAATGCGGTTTCCTCCCGTCAATAAAAGAAGCTGTTGACCAGCGACGCCGTTAACAGATTCCAGCCATCCACCATCACGAACAAGAGCAGCTTGAACGGGAGTGATATCATGACTGGTGGCAGCATCATCATACCCATGGCCAGCAGGATGGACGCCACAACCATATCCAGTATGAGGAACGGAATGTAGATGAGAAAGCCAATGGTGAAGCCCGTTTTCAGCTCACTGATGACAAAGGCGGCAATGAGCATGGGCATGGGCACATCCACCTTGGTCTGGGGCTGGTTCATACCCGTCACGGAGTAGAAGACGGAGAGGTCCTTCTCGCGCGTGTGGCGGAACAGGAACTCGCGCATGGGGATTTCCGCGCGGCCTAAGGCTTCCTGAAAGCCGATTTCCTCATTGAGGTAGGGCTGCAGGGCGGTGTCGTTCACCTTGGTGCCAACGGGCAGCATGATGACGAAGGTCATAAAGATGGCAAGGCTGGCCAGAACCTGATTGGGGGGCATCTGCTGCGTGCCCATGGCCTGCCGCAAAAAGGAGAACACGATGATGATGCGCGTAAACGACGTCATCGTGATGACGATGGCCGGAGCCAGCGACAAAATGGTGAGCAGGAAGAGAATCTCCAAAAGGACGGAGACCTTCTCCGGCTCCGCCTGTCCGGCGGCGAGGTTGAGGGTCAGCGAGGGGATGTTCGGTTCGGCGCAGGCCAGCGCCGGAAGGAGGACAAGCGCGGCCAGCGCAAGCGCCGCAATGCTAGCGGTCGCTGCGGCTGGCCGTTTGAAGCGCTTTGGAAAAATTGGTGTTGGTCTCGTCATCATCAGCGTCCATTTCTGTTAGCAGGTTGATGGTGGAGTCGGTGACTCCAAGCACCAAATGCTTATTCAAGAAACGGACCACCATGACGCTCTTTTTGGGGCCAAGGGCAAGTTGCCCTTCCAGTTTCAGGTCGCTGCGCCCCAGCATGCCAAGGCCCGCGCGGGGTCCAAAGCGCCGCAGCAGCCAAAAGCCCCCGAAAAGGACGGCCAGCAGCAAGCACAGCACCCCCACCACCTTGAGGGAGGCGGCACCCAGTGCTGGCTGGGGAGCCATATCAGGCCAACGGTGGCGGCGCAGGTGCGCGCGCGGCGCAAAAGGGCGTGCATGCGGCTACCCAAGCTGCTTCACGCGTTCGATTGGGCTGATGATGTCCGTCAGCCGTACGCCGAACTTTTCGTTAATGACAACCGCCTCGCCGCGGGCGACGAGCTTGCCGTTGACGTAGATTTCAAGCGGTTCGCCAGCCAGTTTGTTCAGCTCAATGACCGAACCCTGACCGAGCTGCAGCAGCTCGTTGATGAGCAGCTTGGTGCGGCCAAGCTCTGCCGAGACATCAAGGGGAATATCCAGAATGAAATCAAGGTCGCGCTTGGTGGCATCCGGGCGCGGAGCCTTGGCGTCGTCCGTCAAATCCTTGAACGCGGCGTCAGAGCTTTGAGCGGCAAAGCCCGCTTGTTTTTCCTGCTCGGCCTGCATGTCCGAGGCTTCGTCCTCGGCAAGAGCGGCGGCCCACTCTGCGGCCAAAGCGTCGTCGTCGCCATCACCGCCAGCGTCAGCTGCGGGGGCTTCTGCAGCGCCGTTCTGGGCGTCCTGGCCCTCGTCTTCGTCCGAGAGTGCGGCGGCCCATTCCGCGGCCAATTGATCCTGATCCAGTTCCTTTTCCATGCCTATCCTCGTATCGGGTCTGATTTTAATCCTGTCAGGTCCAATGCAGTTATTGGACCACCATCTCCGTGAAGTACACACGCAGAATGGACGACCCGCCCATAATCTGGTTCAGGCGCTTCACAATCTGGTCCTTGAGCTCCAGCTTGGCGTCGATGGAGGACAGGTCCGCAAAGGTCTTGCTGGACAGCAGCAAAATCACGGCGTCGCGGACTTTCGCCTCGGATTGATTGAGCGTTTCCGCGGCTTCCTTGCTGGCAACCTCCACGGAGAGGGTCAGCTTCAGGTACCTGCGGCCCAGCGGGTCCGCCAGATTGACCACAAAGGTCGGCAGGGTGACCATTTCCGTCTCGCCGGCGGGAGCCATGGGCTGCGCGCCGGGTTCCTGCGTCTGGGTTGTGGCATTGGCGGGGGCGTCACCGCCGCCCAGCAGCTTTTCCTGCACAATGGGCCAAGCAAAGAAGGCGCCGGCACCAATGGCCAGCAGCAGGACCAGCAGAATGATCCACTTGAGTTTCCCACTTTTTTTCTTTTCTTCTTTTGGGGCTTCCATTTGTTCGTCAGCCACGGTGTCGCTCCTTTTTTATCGGACGGAAGGTTAAAGTCTATTGCGTGTAGGCGCCAAGCCACGGGGTGGTCTTCAGCAGAATCTCAACCCGGCGGTTTTGCCCCTGCCCTTCGCGGGTGGTGTTGGGGGCGATGGGCCAGTTGGGACCATAGCCGGACACGGAAAACCGTTGGTCCGGAATCCCGCGCGACAGGAAAAAGTCCAGCACGGACAGCGCGCGCTCGCCAGAAAGGCGGTAGTTGCCCGCGGCGTTGCCGCCCACGTTGTCCGTGTAGCCGGAGATGTTGATTGGCGCGGTCATGTAGGCCAGCACCTCGGCCACGGACGCAAGCACAACCTTGGCCGGCTGGCTGAGCTCCGAACCACCAAGGGGAAACAGCACCTTGTCCGTCAAAACGAGGGCCACGCCCTCGGGGCGCTGCAGTATCTGGAGGTTTTCGTCCAGCGTGCTCTTGTTGATCTCCGGCGGCAGGACGTCTTCGGGGAACAGCAAATCCTTGATGCGCTGCTGTTTATCCAGCACTTCCCACGGCTTTTCAATGGCGTCGATGATGAACTTGATGCGCTGGGGGATCTGCCCGGCGCTGCGGTACGTCAAAAAGCCAATATCGTCCGTGAACAGTGTGATGCGCGTGAGGATGCTCCTGTCCATTGAGGACATACTGAGCAGGAGCACGAAAAATGTCAAAAGCAGGGTCACCAGATCGCCGAAGGTGATGAGCCATTCGTCGCCTGTCAGTCCGCCACTTTGTTTGGTCTTCGTGCGTGCCATGGCGGGTCCCTACTCTGTCCTGCCCCGGCGTTCAAACCGGAAGATGAAGTCTTTGTACTTGAATTCCTCGGGCGTGGTGTCCTTGCTCTGGTAGAAGAACTTGTCCTGCCAGCGGGCGTTGCGCTTGTCGAGGATGATGTCCACCCGCCGGTTTTTGCGCCGCCCCTTGGGCGTGAGCTCAGAATACCGGGGGTGGAAGCGGCCAAAGGCCTCAACGCGCATCAAGTCTGGGTCCATCCCCGAGTTCAGCAGAAACAGATACAGGCTCATGACGCGGCTAAAGGAGAGCCGCCACGAACTGTCCATGGGCTTGTCGCGGTCTTCCACGCGGTAGGCCGTGCCCTCCTCGTCGCGCAGGGACGAGGTGTGCCCCGCCAGCAAAATGGGCGTGCGCACGGAAAAGAACACCGGCAGCGCCAGTTCCAGCAGCCGTTTGCCGCCCGGCTTCAGGCGGCTGCTGCCGCTTTCAAAGAGTACATCGTCCGCAATGGAAAAGACCTGCACGAATTCGTTGGATTTGAAATCCAGGTCCTCGTTGGCGTCGTCCCAGATGAGTTCCTTGAGCGGCTCCAGGTCGTTGGTGTCCTCCACCTCGATGGGGCCGGGCTCCACGCTGCGCTTTTTATCCTGCTGGGAGAGAACCTCGTAGCTGTCGCGCCCAAGGCCAAACGTGCCCACGATGGACCCAAGGACCACCAGTTTGCGGCGTTCGTCCATCACGCTCATGCTCACGAGCAGCACGAAGAACGTCAGCATCAAGGTCATCATGTCCGAAAACGTGACGAGCCATGGTGGTGCTCCTTCCTGTTTTTCCTCTCGTTCCTTTCTTGCCATGCTGTTGTGTCCCGTGCCGGGAGCTAGTCGGTCTGCCGGCGGTCTTTGGGCGGCAGGAAGCTGTTGAGTTTTTCTTCAATGATGCGGGGGTTCTCGCCCTTAGAGATGGACAGAATGCCGTTCATGACCATTTCCTTGAGCAGGACCTCTTCCTTGCTGCGCGTTTTCAGCTTGCCCGCCATGGGGTTGAACACAAGGTTCGCCAGCACCGCACCGTAAAAGGTGGTCAGCAGGGCCACGGCCATGGCCGGGCCAATGGTGCTGGGGTCGCTCATGGTCTGCAGCATCTGCACAAGGCCGATAACCGTACCAATCATACCCATGGCCGGGGCAAACGCCCCAAGGGTGGAGCAGATGTCCGCACCCTTGCTGTGGCGCTCCTCAATGTAGGAAATTTCCGTCTCCAGAATTTCCTGAATGGTCTGCGGCTCCAGACCGTCAACGGTCAACTGCAAGCCCTTCTTGAGGAATTCGTCGTCGATTTCCTTGATCAGCGGCTCCAGCGAGAGGATGCCCTCGCGGCGGGCGCGGTTGGCGTAGTCCATGAACTTTTCAATGATTTCCGCCGGGCTTTCCAAGCTGGAGAAGAACGTCTTTTTGATGATGCCCATCACCCCCAGCACATTGGCCAGGGGGTAGTTCACCATGGTCGCGCCGAGGGTTCCGCCCATCACAATGAGCATGGACGGAATGGAAATGAATATCAGGGGGCTGCCCCCGGTGACGATGGCAGCGGCCACCAGGCCGAAAGCGAGGACAATGCCTATGAGCGTCGCAAGATCCATGGCGTTCGCCAGCTCCTACTGTTTGGTTGGTCGTGGCCCGAAAATGCGCGTTCCCACACGCACGATGGTTGCCCCCTCCATAATGGCCTGCGGAAAATCATCCGTCATGCCCATGGAAAGGACCGGGAGCGTCATGTTCAGCCGGGTTTCAAGCGCGTCGCGCTGGCGCCGCAGCTCCGCGAACAGCGGCCGTCGCTGCTCGGGGGTGAGGTCGAAGGGCGGCAGCAGCATCAGCCCGGCAAGCTCCAGACTGTCATAGCCTAGCACGGCTTCGGCCAGCGCCGGAAGCGCCTCCGGCATCACTCCCGCCTTTTGCTCCTCTCCGGCAAGGTTCACCTCAAGGAGCACGCGCTGTCGTGGCGCGGCAGCGGTACACAGGCGTTTATGCAAGGCTTGGGCCAGCTTAGGGGACTCCAGCGTGTGGATGAGGTCGAATCGGCAAGGGACAAACTTGGCCTTGTTGCTTTGCAGTTTGCCCGTAAAGTGCCACGAGATGTCCAAATCCGTCAGTTCGTCCTGCTTGGCGAGGGCTTCCTGAATGTAGTTTTCGCCGAACTGGCGCTGGCCCGCGTCGTATGCGGCGCGCACAGCACCGGCGGGGTGAAACTTGGAAATGGCAACCAGCGAGACGTCCTCAGCAGCGCGCCCTGCCCTGCGCGCGGCGTCTGCAATGGCGTCACGCGTACCGGCCAAACGTTCGCCGATGGCGCGGGCTTCGTGTTCAGAAATCATGAAAACTTTTCCTCATGCATGGATTTTGCCCGTGAAAGGCGGAAAAATATAACTGTTTCGGGGTGGTGGCGTCAAAACATCGGCGGCGGGCATGGGGCAGCGCGCCCCTTGCCGCAGGCCGCGTTTCACGCCGCAGGCTGGGCGTGGCACATAAAAGCGGCGAACCCGTCCCCGGCTCCGCCGCTTTCCGCTCATTCTGGCGCGCTGGTTATTCCTCAAATCCGCCGGTCAAGCCAATGGCACGCAGGAAGGGTTCGTCCTCGGTCCAACCGGAGCGGACCTTGACCCACAACTCAATGTGGACCTTCTTGCCGACCAGCTCCTTAATCTCAACACGCGACTTTTTGCCGATATCCTTGAGATTCTGGCCGCCTTTGCCAATGACCATGGCCTTGTGGTTTGCCCGCGCAACATAGATGATGGCCGACATCGTCAGCAGCTTGTCCGTCTCTTCCCACTGTTCAATCTCCACCGCCGTGGTATAAGGCAGTTCATGGCGCAGGCCCATAAACAGCTTCTCGCGGATGACTTCCGATGCCATAAACCGCAGCGGCACGGTAGAGATTTGATCCTCGGGGAACATGGGCGGGCATTCCGGCAGGTGCTCCTTGACGGACGCAAGCAGGCGGTCTACCCCTTCACCCTTGGCCGCGCTAATGGGCATAATCTCTGCGTTTGGCCAAACGGAGGTAAAATACTCCATCAGCGGCAGCAGATCGCTCTTTTCCTTTACGAGGTCAATTTTGTTGAGCGCCAGGTACACGGGCTGCGATGTCGCGGCCACGCGTTCCACCAGCGGATCCATTTCCTTTTGCAGCAGGTGCGGCTTTCTCGCATAGAGGTCCGCGTCCGCCAAAACGACCATGACATCCGCCGCGCCAGCGCCGTTCCACGCCGCCTGCAAGAGGAACCGGTTCATCTTGCCACGCAGGCGGTGGACGCCGGGCGTGTCCAAAAAGATGATTTGCGAATCCTCATCGCTGAGGATGCCGGTTATCTGGTTGCGCGTGGTCTGCGGCTTGGGAGTGACAATGGCCACTTTTTGGCCGAGCAGGTTGTTCAGCAGCGTGGACTTGCCTGCATTCGGCGGTCCCAGCAGGACCACAGTTCCAAATCGATGCGTCATGCGGAGTTATTCTCCTTGATAGATGATGTATGCTTTCGCCCTGTTAAGGGTGTTTTTTTCTGTCCGATATTGACTCGGGCAAAAGATAGTATACCGTAATCAGTTATGTTCCGGCACCGGAAACGTCCATCAATTCAATCCGAAATGCAAGGGTTGCCTTGCGTCAACCCTTCGGCTACGGAACCCACTTGTTATGAGTAAGAACTTAATCATCGTCGAGTCCCCGGCAAAGGTGAAGACCATCAAGAAGTTTCTTGGCCGGAAGTACGCCGTCGAGGCCAGTGTTGGCCACGTGCGCGATCTTCCAAACAAGAAGCTCGGGGTGGACGAAGATACCTTCGAGCCAGAATACCGTGTCATCCCCGGTAAGGAAAAGGTGGTAAACAAGCTGACGAAGGCGGCGGAAAAAGCCGAAGTCGTCTACCTTGCACCTGACCCGGACCGGGAGGGTGAAGCCATTGCATGGCACGTGGCCAACCTCATTCACGAGCAGAACAAGGACGCCACCATCCGGCGCATCCAGTTCAACGAAATCACGTCCCGTGCCGTCAAGGAAGCGCTTGAACACCCGCGCGATCTCGACGAGAACCTGTTCAACTCCCAGCAGGCGCGCCGCGTCCTCGATAGGCTGGTGGGCTACAAGGTCTCGCCTCTTCTGTGGAAGAAGGTCAAGCGTGGCATCTCCGCCGGACGCGTGCAATCCGTCGCCCTGCGCCTTATCGTGGAGCGTGAAAAAGAACGCCGCGCCTTCGAGCCCGAGGAATACTGGGTGCTCAAGGTGCGTCTGGCCGGCGAAAACCCGCCGCCCTTTGACGCGGACCTCTGGAAAATCAAGGGCAAGACCGCCAAGGTCGGCTCCGAGGATCAGGCCCTCGCGCTGGAAAAAGCCGTGCGCGAAGGCTCCTTCGTGGTGGAGTCCGTCACCGAGAAGGAACGCCGCCGCCAGCCCGCGCCGCCGTTCATCACCTCCACCCTGCAGCAGGAAGCCAACCGCCGCATGGGCTTTTCCGCCAAGCGCACCATGAGCACCGCGCAGCGCCTCTATGAAGGTGTGGACCTTGGCGAACGCGGCACCACCGCGCTCATTACCTACATGCGTACCGACTCCGTGCGCATCGCCGCCGATGCCCGCGACGCCGCAAAGGACTTCATCACCGATCGCTACGGCAAGGATTTTTATCCGCCAAAAGCCCGCGCCTTCAAGACCAAGTCCTCCGCGCAGGATGCGCATGAAGCCATCCGTCCCGTTGATGTGAACATCACCCCCGATGACGTCAAGGCCCTGCTCCCCTCGGATCAGTTCCGCCTCTACAAGCTCATTTGGGAGCGCTTTGTCGCATCGCAGATGGCCGCCGCCAAATTCTGGGACACCACCGTCATCACCAAAGCCGGTGAGACGCAGTGGCGCTCCAAGGGCGAGCGTTTGCTCTTCCCCGGCTACATGATGGCCTATCAGGGAACCAAGCTCGTCGAATTCCAGTCCATCTCGGCCCACAAGGCAGACGTCAACGAGCTGCCCAAGCTCGCCGAAGGACAGGACCTCACCCTTGAGGACTTCCAGAAGGAACAGAAGTTCACCCAGCCGCCGCCTCGCTACAGCGAAGCATCGCTCGTGAAGGAGCTGGAGGAGAAAGGCATCGGGCGTCCCTCGACCTACGCCGCCATCATCTCCACCATTCTCGCCCGCGAGTATGTGCAGCTTACCGAGAAGCGGTTCATCCCCACCGACCTCGGCACCGTGGTCAGCGACCAGCTCACCGAGCACTTCGAGACGCTTCTCGACGTCGGCTTCACCGCCAACATGGAGGAGAGCCTCGACAAGGTTGCCACCGGAGGTCAGGATTGGGTGGCGCTCCTCAAGGACTTCACCACCGACTTCTACCCCACCCTCGATCAGGCCAAAGAGAACATGGCCCGCGTGAAGACCGGTCTGCAGACCGAGATCATGTGCGAAGAGTGCGGCAAGCCCCTCGTCATCAAGTTCGGCAAGGCCGGGACCTTCCTCGCCTGCTCCGGCTATCCCGCGTGTACCAATACCAAGAACTTCACGCGAAACGACAAGGGCGAAATCGAAATCATCGAGAAGACCAAGGCCGAAGTGGAAAAGATTGGCCGCAAGTGCCCCGAGTGCAGCGGCGAGCTCGTTCTCAAGCGCGCCCGCACCGGCAGCCGCTTCATCGCCTGCGACAACTATCCCGACTGCACGTACACCGAGCCGTTCACCACAGGCATCAAGTGCCCCAAGTGCGGCGAAGGCGACCTCGTCGAGAAGTCCTCGCGCCGCGGCAAGCTCTTCTTCTCCTGCAGCCGCTACCCCGACTGCGAGTACGCCCAGTGGAACAAGCCCGTGGCAGAGACCTGCCCCGACTGCGGGTTCCCCGTGCTTGAGAAGAAGACCACCAAGGCCAAAGGCGAGCACCTCGCCTGCCCCAACAAGAAGTGCAAGTACACCCGCTCCCTCGAAGAGGAAGCCGACGCCTAGCACCCCGCATGCGCGGGCCCCGCACGTATTAAGATGACGTGGGGCGTAAAGAGACGACACGGAGAGGCCCTCGCGAGAGGGCCT
>NZ_JBUDSW010000015.1:0-24757 GCF_054921475.1 Desulfobaculum sp.
GGGGCATGGGTTGGAACGTGGGGCGGGGATGCGGGGCGGAGGCGCTGAGGTGGGCGGTGGGGTGGCGCAGAACGCGATGTACTCCGCAGGCTTAAGGGCGTTGCCCTTAAGAATCCCACGTGCGGTCACGACGGGCGCCACAGGAACAAGCGTGGCGGCACCCCTGACGGCTTTCGGGGCATGGGATGGAACGTGGAGGGGCGGGGATGCGGGGCGGAGGCGCTGAGGTGGGCGGTGGGGTTATATAAAGCGTTTTTTTTGGGGGGGGCTTGGTGGTGTGGTTAAGCGGTGAGAATCCCTGTCACTGGAAGAACAGAAGGCAAAGGGGCATGGAGTACGGATTGGAGAGCGGTATCCTGCAGTGCAGAGACGAAGTCTGAGGAATCCGATGGCACGTGGAGAGGAAGACCGCCACAAAACGCATTCACCTTCAAAGCGAGGAAAACGAAAGGCTGTACTCGAATCCTCCATCCGGGCCGACAACACCTCTCCCCACTCTTACGACAACACCGAAAAAAACTTACCTTCCCAAAAACACAAGCCCCCGTACGCATACACAGAAGCCACACTCCCACCACAAGCCAGCCCCGGCCCCCTCCCCCCTATTTTTGGAGCGGCTTCCGCTCGAAAAGACCTAAGGATTGTATAGAAAATTCACCTTCGTTCCGTAACCTGCTCTGCTCCTTATCTCTCTACAGCCTTTCAGGCCGAACGACCTCAAAGCACAAGTCGCCTCAGACCGTCAATCAAGCGCTCCATAACAATTAGCCTTAATCACCAACACATGGGCGGAAACGTTTTATCCCTTCTCCTTCTGAACACGCGGCTCCACGACACACAAGCCCCCCGTACGCACACAGAACCCACTCTCCCACCTCAGCCCACGTTCAGCTGTACAATCCGAAACATGGGTAACACATCTGTCCGGGAACAGAGGTAACAGGTTCTGGCGGCACAGGTTGCCCACCACCCTATTTTTGGAACGGCTTCTGCTCCAAAAATCCTAAGGATCGTTAAGGAAAATATTTCCCTAACAGCTCTGCTATCGTGATCTCGAAGGCCCTTCATCCCTTCAGGCCAAACGACCGAGGAGGTCAAGGCGCCGGAGGCACAATTCTTTCGCCCTCTTGGCAGGTGAGGCAAAACGAAAGGCGGACCACCTTTTGGGGTGGTCCGCCTTTGTTTCGGGGCAGTACAGCGATGGGTTACGATCGCTTAGGACGCTTTGGTTCCGGCGCTGGAAGCGTGTTCCTGGCAATTGAGTCGCGCGAGGGCGCGAGCCAGGGCAGCCTGAACCCGAGCGTTGTCGATTTTTTCCTGCTGCTGTGCGAGGCGCTGTTCGGCACGTTCACGTGCCTTGCGGGCGCGCTCGATGTCGATTTCAGCGGCTTTTTCGGCCACTTCAGCGAGGATGGTGACTTTATTAGCGGAGACTTCTGCGAAGCCTCCAGCGACGAAGACGTAGTACGTCTTGCCGTTTTCCTTATAGTACAGATTGCCAATCTTCAGTGCGGACAGGAACGGCACGTGGTTCGGCATGATGCCGAATTCGCCCTCGTAACCGGGGGCTCCCACGTACTCCACGTCCTGGCTGAGGACGAGTCTGTCCGGGGTGACAATCTCAAGATGCAGCGACTTGGCCATAGCTTCCTCCTGTTAACCAGGACTTAGCCCTGGGCCTGACGGGCCTTAGCCTTCTCCAGAGCCATTTCAATGCCACCGACCATGTAGAAGTCGTTTTCATTCATGTCGTCGTGCTTGCCCTCGAGAATCTCGCGGAAGCCACGGATGGTGTCCTCGAGCTTAACGTATTCGCCGGGGGTACCGGTGAACACCTCAGCCACATGGAAAGGCTGAGAGAGGAAGCGCTGGATTTTACGAGCGCGTGCGACGGTGAGCTTGTCTTCGTCGGAGAGCTCATCCATACCAAGGATGGCGATGATGTCGCCAAGGTCCTTGTACTTCTGCAGAATCTCCTGCACCTCACGAGCGGTCTGATAGTGCTCGGCACCCAGGACGTTGGGGTCCAAGATACGGGAGGTGGAGTCAAGCGGGTCCACCGCGGGGTAGATGCCCAGCTCGGCAATCTGACGGGACAGAACGAGGGTACCGTCAAGGTGCGAGAAGGTCGTTGCCGGCGCGGGGTCAGTCAAGTCGTCAGCGGGGACGTAAACGGCCTGGACGGAGGTAATGGAGCCCTTAACCGTCGAGGTAATACGTTCCTGCAGGCCACCGAGGTCAGTACCGAGCGTGGGCTGGTAACCAACAGCGGAAGGCATGCGGCCGAGAAGTGCGGACACCTCGGAACCGGCCTGGGTGAAGCGGAAGATGTTGTCGATGAAGAGGAGCACGTCCTGGCCTTCTTCATCACGGAAGTATTCCGCACAGGTCAGCGCGGTGAGCGCGACACGGGCACGGGCTCCCGGAGGTTCGTTCATCTGACCGTAGATGAGCGCGGCTTTCTCCAGAACGCCAGCGTCCTTCATTTCGTGGTAGAGGTCGTTACCTTCACGGGTACGCTCACCAACACCGGCGAACACGGAGATACCACCGTGCTGCTTGGCGATGTTGTTAATCATCTCCATGAGGATAACGGTCTTGCCAACACCGGCGCCGCCGAAGAGGCCCATCTTACCACCCTTGGGGAAGGGGATGAGCAGGTCGACGACCTTGATGCCGGTTTCGAGCACTTCGATGTCGGTGCTCTGCTCGGTGAAAGTCGGAGCGGCGCGGTGAATGGGGAGCTTCTTGTCAGCTTTGACGTCACCCATTTCGTCCACGGGGCGGCCCACGACGTTCATGATACGGCCGAGGGAGCCGGAACCGACGGGCACCTGGATAGGTGCGCCGGTGTTCACGACTGCCATGCCACGCTGGAGGCCTTCGGTGGCGTCCATGGCGATGCAGCGGCAGACGTTGTCGCCGAGGTGCTGGGCAACCTCGACCACGAGGTCGGGCGCATCGACGTTATTCGGATTTGAGATTTCAAGCGCGGTCAGAATATTCGGCAACTGACCCGCGGGGAATTCGACGTCAACAACGGCGCCGATTACCTGAACGATTTTTCCGTTAGCACTCATAGCAATAATGCCCCCTTCTTATCCATTCAGCGCTTCTGCGCCGCTGACAATATCCATAAGCTCCGTGGTGATAACCGCCTGACGCGTCTTGTTGTAGACGAGCGTGAGGGAGTCGACCAAGTCGTCGCAAGCCCTTGTGGCGTTGTCCATGGCGGTCATGCGTGCAGCATGCTCGGAAGCAGAGGTGTCAAGCAGCCCGCGATAGATCTGGACCTTGATAAAACGGGGCAGCAACTCGGCCAGAAGTCCTTCGACTTCGGGCTCGTAGATGTACTCCGCACCGGAGTCCTCTTCCACCTCTTCGGCCTCGCCGGCCTCGATGGGGAGGATATCCAGCGCCACCGGATCCTGCTTCACCATATTAATGAACTTGCCGTAAACGACGGTCACTTCGTCCAGTTCACCGGAGAGGTAGCCGTCGATGACCTGCATTCCGACCTGATTCGCCAGGGTGAAGTCGTAGTGGCTCATGGCATCGGGCAGGCCCAGAGGCATTTCGAAGTCGGACTTGGCGACAGCGTCGCGTCCCTTCTTGCCGATGCAATAGAACTTTACGGTCTTCCCCTCCGCAGCTTTCTGCTCGGCCAGCTTCAGCGCCCTCTTGATGAGGTTGGTGTTGAAGCTGCCACACAGGCCGCGGTCGGAGGTAATCAGGACGATTGCCGAGGTTTTGATTTCTTCGCGGACTTCAAGGAGCGGATGCGCGTCGGTATCCACACCAGCCGCGAGGTCACCAAGCATCTCGTAGAACTTGTCGGCGTAGGGGCGGAAGCGCTCAATGCGATCCTGAGCGCTGCGCATCTTCGCCGAGGCCACCATATTCATGGCCTTGGTGATCTGCTTGGTCTTCTTGACCCCGGTTATCTTCAGTTGGACATCCTTGAGTGAAGGCATGTCATGACCTCCTCAAGTATTAAGCCTGAAAGTTCTTCTTAAACTCTTCGATAGCAGCACGGAGCTTGCCGTCGATTTCGTCGTCGATGACTTCCTTGGTCCTAATGCCCTCAAGGATGTCGGCCTTGGAGTTGCGCATAAAGTCGAGCAGCTCGGTCTCGCACTTTGCAACAGACTCAACAGGGACATCATCCATGAAGCCACGGGTCGCCATAAACATGGACACAATCTGCTCTTCAACAGGCTGCGGCTGGTACTGGGGCTGCTTGAGCAGTTCCACCAGACGGGCGCCCCGGTTCAGCTTCTGCTGGGTGCCCTTGTCGAGGTCGGAACCGAACTGCGCGAAGGCGGCCAGCTCGCGGTACTGAGCCATTTCCAGACGCATGGTACCGGCAACCTGCTTCATGGCCTTGATCTGCGCGGCGCCACCAACGCGGGAGACGGACAGACCAACGTTAATGGCCGGACGGACACCAGCGTTGAAGAGGTTCGGCTCCAGGTACACCTGACCGTCGGTAATGGAGATAACGTTGGTCGGGATGTAGGCGGACACGTCACCGGCCTGGGTTTCGATGATGGGCAGAGCGGTCATGGAACCGGCGCCCAGATCGTCGTTCACCTTCGCGGCACGTTCCAGCAGACGGGAGTGGAGGTAGAAGACGTCACCGGGGAAGGCCTCACGTCCCGGAGGACGGCGAAGCAGCAGGGACATCTGGCGGTACGCGGTAGCCTGCTTGGACAGGTCATCGTACACGATGAGGCAGTGCTTGCCGTTGTTGCGGTAGTACTCGCCCATGGTCGCGCCGGTGTAGGCGGCGATGAACTGGAGCGGTGCCGGCTCGGAAGCGGTGGCCGAAATGATGGTGGTGTACTCGAGGGCGCCGTGCTTGCGCAGGACGTCGGCAACGAGGGCCACGGAAGCCTTCTTCTGGCCGATGGCAACGTAGATGCAGTGCACATCGGAGTTCTTCTGGGCCAGGATGGCGTCGATGCAGACAGCGGTCTTACCGGTCTGGCGGTCGCCAATGATCAGCTCACGCTGACCGCGGCCGATGGGGGTCATGCCGTCAATGGCCTTGAGGCCAGTGTACATCGGCTCGTGAACGGACTTACGGGCGATGATGCCCGGAGCCTTCAGCTCCACCGGACGGATTTCATTGGACTCGATGGGACCCAGACCGTCGATGGGCTGACCCAGCGGGTCGATAACGCGGCCCATAACGGCGTCGCCGACGGGCACGGAGAAGATCTTGCCGGTACGCTTGACGGGGTCGCCTTCCTTGATGCCGGTGTCGTCGCCGAGAAGGGCCACACCCACACTGTCTTCTTCAAGGTTCAGCGTCATGCCCATCAGGCCACCGGGGAACTCCAGAAGCTCCATGGCCATGGCGTTTTCCACGCCGTGGACTCTGGCGATTCCGTCACCGACATAGAGAACCGTGCCGGTTTCGGTCATCTCCACCTTGGATTCGTAATTAGAAATCGAATCCTCAATGATTTTACTGATTTCTTCAGCTTTGATCTGCATGGCCCTACTCACCCCTTTTGATCTGTTCTTTCATACCGTGAAGCTGAGCGCGCAAGCTAGCATCCAAAATCTTGTCACCCACCTTAAGCACCACACCGCCGAGGATGTCGGCGTTGGTATCGAAGTCCAGCACAAGCTCTTTGCCGAGCTGCTCGGCGAGTTCCTTGCGGACTTCCTTCTGCCGTGCGTCCTCGAGTGCGACGGCGGTGACGAGTTCGCCACGCACCACGCCCTTGGCTTCATCGAGCAGAGCGCCAAAGTAGGCTTCGATTTCCGGCAGAATGGACAGGCGGTCCTTGTCTGCCAGCAGGAAGAGGAAATTCCTGGCGGTAGGATTGGGATCCAGCTTAGACAGAATCTTCTCCACGATGGCCTTCTTTTCCTCAACGGTGAAGATGGGGTTGCGGAAGATCTTAACGAGCTCCGGCGTGTTCTTCATCGCGGAGGCGAATTCGGCCAGGTCCTTGCCGTATGCCTCGATCTCGGCATCGCCCTTTTGCTGTCCTATGGAGAACAGCGCACGGGCGTACCTGCGTGCTACGATATCAGCAATCAATTGAGCACCACCTTCGTTAATGAATCGTTGATCAGCTTGTTGTGCTCATCGGCAGAGAGCTTCTCCGCCAGGAGCCTTTCAGCGGCGTCAACGACCAGCTCTGCCACTTCGGCGCGAACATCCTGAACGGCGGTCCGGCGTTCCTGCTCGGCAGTGAGCTTGGCCTGGGCGGTGATCTTCTCTGCGCTTTCCTTAGCACCCTCAATGATGGATGCCTTGAGCGTTTCGCCCTGCGCACGGAACTCGGCCAGGATGGCCTCGCGTTCCTGCTCGATGTTGGCGATGTTCTTCTCGACCTCAGCCAGCTTTTTCTCGGCATCTTCGCGACGTTCTGCCAAGTCGGCCAGCTGGGTCTCGATCTGTTTGCGGCGGCCACCGAAGATTTCGGCGATCTTCTTTCCGGCGAACTTGTAGATGATGCCGGCAAAGATGATAAAGTTGACGACACGAAGTCCGAAGTCTTTCCAGTTCGGCCCGTGCCCCCCGTGCGCGCCGCCAGCCTCGGACGCATAAGCGACCGATGCCACTGCCAGTACGAGCAGCAAAGCCGGCACGATTCGTTTGAGCCCTTTCAACGCGAAACCCTCCTTTCCATCCGGTTCTTTGGCTTAAGCAAAAAACGAGAAGGCGAAACCCGTACGGCTTCGCCTTGTGCGCGGAACTAGCCGAGCACCTTGGCCACAACTTTGCCAGCCATGCCATCCACCTGAGCCTTGAGGTCGTCCATGCAGGACTTCACCTCTGCGGCGACGGCGTCACGCTCGGCCTTGAGCGCGGTGGCGGCTTTGCCGTTGGCGGCCTCAATGATGCCCTTCTCCTCGGCAACACCCTCTTCGCGGAGGTTGCTGCGGATATCCACGCCGTTGCGGCGGGCCTCGTCGAGGGCGGCGGAATAGTTCTTCAACTTCTGCTCCGCGGTCTCGTTGAAGCCTTCGGCGTCCTCAAGGTATCCGGCCATCCGATCATTACGCTTTCTGATGATCTCACGGATGGGACGGACGAGAAGAAAGTTAAGAACGACCAACGTGACCACGAAGTTCACAAACTGAATAAAAAAGGTGATATCGAGATCAATCATACGCGCCCTCTCGGAGGTTGTGAATTATTGAGCAAAGTCAAACGGCCTTTAGCCAATTTCCAGCGACCTGTCAAAACTTTTTTATAAACCACCGGCTTTGCGGCGGCTTTTCAGAGGCGCCTGCAACTCGAGAAAAAAAGCACATTCTCGGGCGCTATTTCGTTACTGCAAGGGACGGTTTGGAGGATGCAGAAGAGCCCGTCTGGCGGGCATCGGCGGCGTTTTTACCAGCCTCTGCATTGGGGGCGGCCTTCTTGGTGCCCATGCTGATGCTGCCTTCCATTACCGCACCTTCTTCCATCATGAGCACAGGGGTGGCCATGCTGCCGTCGACGTTGGCCGTTTTGTGCAAAACAACCTTGCCGGTGGCGCGCACTTCTCCCTGCACTTTGCCGCTTACGATAAGCTGGCCGACGTGGATGGTTCCTTCCACGCGTGCGTCCTTTCCGATGACGAGGGTGCCTTCGGACTCCACTTCGCCATTGAATTTGCCGTCAATACGGACGGAACCTTTGAACTCCAGGCGCCCCTGGTAGGTGGTCCCGCTGCCAAGAAAGGCATTGATCTCGTCGCGCGCCATGAGTCGCTCCCGATCACGAAGGTTCACAGCAGGCCGCGTTCGGCTTTCGCGCGGCTATCCGCGCTTGAACACGAACCTGCGCATGGAAACGTTCAACACAAGGCCTATGAGGCACAGATTCACCACTGTGGCGCTGCCGCCGTAACTGATGAACGGCAACGGAATGCCCACAACCGGCATCAGGCCAAGCACCATCCCCATGTTGATGAGTATCTGCCAGAAAAAATAGAAAAAGACCCCAGCGGCGAGAAAGCTGCCGAAACGGTCCTTCGCGTCATGCGCCGTGAGGTAAATTTGATACAGGAAGAGGCAGAAAAGGGAAAGGAGAATAATACACCCGATAAAGCCCCATTCCTCGCCAAAAACGGCGATGGCAAAGTCTGTATGCTTCTCGGGAAGAAAACGCAGCTGACTCTGTGTGCCGCCCAAAAAGCCCTTGCCCCACAGTCGGCCCGAGCCGATGGCTATCTGCGATTGGATAATATGATAGCCCGCACCAAGGGGGTCGCGTCCCGGATTAAGGAACGTCAAAATGCGCTGCTTTTGGTAGTCGTGCAAAACGAACCACGACAAAGGCATCAGGATTGGCCCCATGATGACCAGTGTCTTGAACACGCGCATCTCCACACCGCGATACAGCACAAGGCCGCCCAGCAAGAGCAGGACAGACAGTCCCGACCCAAGGTCCGGCTGCAGTATCACAAGCCCCGCAGGGAGCATGCCCACGGCAATGACGGCAAACAGCCGCAGCCACCCAAGGGGCAGCTGGCCTTTGGACAGAATCTTGGCCCCGATGAGCAGGATGGAAATCTTGGCGACCTCACTGGGCTGGAGGTTAAAGAACCCAAGGTCCAGCCAGCGGCGCGCGCCGTAAATGGTTTTGCCGAAAAAGGGCACGCACAACAGCAAGAGCACCGTCACCCAGAACATAGGCCACGCCAGCGTCTTGAGGTGGCGGTAGTCGAACAGCATAAAGAACAGCATGCCGCCAAAGCCCATCATTCCCCACAGGAACTGCTTTTTGTAGAACGGGTTGACGGACAGCCCGCCCTCCATGCGAAACCCGCTGGCCGAATACAGATTCAGCACGCCCACGGCGAACAGCAAAACCGTCAGTCCCAAGAGGGACCAGTTGATATGCAGCAGGATGCGGCGGTCAATGGGGGTCATTTCTTCTTCCCGAAAAGGTATTGGTAGACGCTTTTGAGGATTGGCCCGGCGGCGGAGCCACCGTGTCCGCCATGCTCCACCATACAAACGGCGACATAGGTCTTGCCGTCCTTTTCGCCGAAGGACGCCAGCCATGCGTGGTCGCGTTCCTCGTAGGGCATCTCCTCCAGCTTGCGGCGCTTGTCGCCCTTTTTGAGCTTGAGCCGTACCACCTGTGCGGTGCCGGTCTTGCCGCCCATAACGGCGTCACGGCGCTTCAGGCGCCGCGCTGTGCCGGTGTTCACGGTCTCCACCATGGCCTTGACCAGCAGCTCGCGGTGCTCGTCGGACAGGGGCAGATGCCCCAGCTTTTCCGGTTCGCCACCGGCGATGAGCTTGGGCCGCAGGATGTCGCCGCCATTGAGGAGTGCGCCGATAAAACGCGCCACCTGCAGGGGCGTCACAAGGGTGTAGCCCTGCCCGATGGCCATGTTCAACGTCTCGCCGCCCTGCCACGACTCGCCAAAGCGGCGGCGCTTCCACTCCCGCGTGGGGATGAGGCCGGACTTTTCGTGAGGCAGGCGGATGCCCGTCTTCTCACCAAAGCCGCAGGCCATGGAGAAGGCGCTGAGCTTGTCCACGCCAAGGCGGTTGCCCATCTCGTAGTAGTAGACGTCGCAGGACTTGACGAGGCCCTTCATGAAATCTGTATTGCCATGGCCCCATTTCCGCCAGCAGCGGAACACGCGGCGGCCAAGCTTCATAAAGCCCGGGCAGTAGACCTCTTCCTTGGGGTCGATGCCCTCGGCCAGCACAGCGCCGCCCACCACCAGCTTGAAGACCGAACCGGGGGGATAGGTGCTCTGGACCACACGGTTTTGCAGGGGATGCATGGGATTATCGCGCAGGCTGGCCCACTGTTTGTTGGACAGCCCGGTCACGAACCAGT
Organism: Desulfobaculum sp.; assembly: GCF_054921475.1. Classification (NCBI taxonomy): domain Bacteria; kingdom Pseudomonadati; phylum Thermodesulfobacteriota; class Desulfovibrionia; order Desulfovibrionales; family Desulfovibrionaceae; genus Desulfobaculum; species Desulfobaculum sp. Next base: position 9,815 of record NZ_JBUDSW010000015.1, read on the forward strand.
TGGCGTCAAAGCTCGGCTGACTGACAAAGGCCCGGATTTCGCCGGAGTCCGGCTCCATGACCACGATGGCCCCGGCCTTGCCCTCCAGCATGTCCGAGCAGCGCTTTTGCAGGCCAAGGTCAATGGACAGCGTCAGGTCCTCGCCCGCCTGCGGCGGACGCAGGGTATGCTGGTTCAGGCGCCGTCCGGTGGCGTCCACCTCAAGCTGACGAAGGCCCTTCTCGCCGCGCAGACGGTCCTCCAGCATATATTCCAGACCGCCCTTGCCCACGTTGTCGCCAAGGCTCAGAGACGGGTCTTTTTCCAGTTCGTCCTCGTTGGCTTCGGCCACGTAGCCCAGCACATGCGAGAGTAGCGCGCCCTGCGGATAAAACCGGCGCGGGCGGACCACAATCTCCAGCCCCGGCCAAAACAGGGCATTGGCCTCAATGCGGGCCAACTGCTCAAAGGGCAGGTCCGGGACAAGGATGAGCGGCTCAAAGGGCTTCACCCGCCGGCGGCCCTTCTTGAATTTCTTTTCGAGGTCGGCGCGTTCCACACCGGTCCACGCGCTGATTTGGTCCAGCGTGGACTCGATATCGCGGACATCCTCGCGGATGAGGCCGAGGGCGTAGGCGGGTTCGTTGACGGCCACAAGGGTGCCGCTACGGTCGCGGATGAGGCCGCGCGGCGCGTGCAGATATTCCTGTCGCAGCTGGTTGTCGCGCGCCTTCTGGGCGAACTCGGCGCCCTTGTGCACCTGCAGGTACCAAAAGCGCAGGGCAAAGAGGCAGAACAGGCCCCATATCAGGCACTGCAGCAGGATGAGACCGGTGCGCGGTGGCGCTTGGCCTTCCGGTTCAAAGTGCGTTGGTGCCATGGCGGACCCAATTTTTGTAGATGGCGTAGGCAAAAGCCCACTCGATGAAGAAAATACCGGCCTGCAACAGCCCCTCGGTCATGAGGCGGGGAGTGGAGACGGACAGGTCCTGCAATTGGGCCATCAGTTCAAAGAGGCCCACGTGCCACACGCCCATGGCGATGCCAATGAGCATGACAAACAAGAGGTTGGTGGACTCGAACAGCCAGCGCCCCGCCCAAAACAGCGCGCCAAGGGCGGCGTACCACAGCAGCGCGGAGCCAAAGGCCATACCGCCCGTGCCCTCCTGCACCAGAATCCAGATGCAGGTCAGCCACGCGGCAACGCGGACCTCGCGCTCCTGCATGAGGATAACGAGGCCCGGGGCCAGAAAATCCACGCCGGGAACCAGACGCTGCAGCCAGATTCCCGCAACGGTAAAGAGTGTCCACCAAAGGAGCGGATGCATGTGGGGTTCCTATTTCGCCTTGCTTGGCCCGGATTCGGAGACAACGGCCTCCTGATGCAGAATGAGCGCCTCCTCGACATTGCGCAGGTCCACCAGCGGTTTGGCCCGCACGGTCAGAAACAGCGAAATGTCCGAGCGCTCAACGCCCACCACCCGCGCCACGGGCAATCCCTTGGGGAAGATGCCCGCCAGCCCGGAGGTCAACAGCACCTCGCCAACGGCAAGGGGGGCGTTCTGCGGCACGTATCGCACTTCCAGCATGCCTTCGTCGCTTCGGCCGCACAAAACGCCGCTGACGCGGCTTTTGGAGCCAAGAACGGGCAATTTGCTGTTGATGTCGGTGATGAGCAGGACGGTAGCCGTGGTCAGCCCGCGGCGCAGGACGCGGCCCATGACGCCGTCCTCGGTGCAGACGGGGTCGTTTTGGTCCACGCCCGTTGAGGAGCCTTTGTCCACGGTGAGGGTATCCAGCACGGCGCCGGGGCCAAGACGGTGCGCAATAACGCGCACGCCCTGCCGCGACCAGCCGGGAACCGGAGCAAACGACATGAGCCGCCTGAGGCGCTGGGCCTCGGCGGCGTCTTCTTGCACTTTTGCCAGTTCCAGCTTGAGCTGGCCCACCCGGGTCTGAAGCTGCTCGTTCTCTTCGCGCACGTCCACAAGGTAGACGTAGTCGCGCCAGAGCGTTGTGGCCTTGTCCACGGTCCACTGGCCGGGCTTGAGCACCCAGCCGACGAACTCCAGACCCGTGTGGCCGGAAATGGCGTCCAGTCCTCCCGTACGCAGATTCCACGTAAACAGACTCAGGTACAGGAACAGGATAAGGAGCAGGGCACCGATGGCCCCTTTTCGCGATCGGAGGTTAATCGATCGTGACCTCCTTGAGGACGTCCAGATTGTCGAGCGCACGGCCGGACCCCAGCACAACAGTCGACAACGGATCGTCCACAACGGTGATGGGCAGTCCGGTCTCCTCCCGCAGGAGCTGGTCCAGTCCCTTCAGCAGCGCGCCGCCGCCGGTGAGCACAATGCCCCGGTCCACGATATCCGCGGCCAGTTCGGGGGGCGTCTGCTCAAGGGCGATGCGGCAGGCCTGAACAATGGCGTCCACCTGTTCGGCAATGGCCTTGCGCACCTCTTCGGACGTGATGGTGATATTCTGCGGAATACCGGAGACGAGGTCCCGGCCCTTGACCGACATTTCCACCTCGTGGGACGAGGGGTAGGCGCTGCCCGCCTGAATTTTGATGGTCTCGGACGTGCTCTCGCCGATGAGCATGTTGTACTTGCGCTTCACATACTGCATGATCGCCTCGTCCATCTTGTCGCCGCCAACGCGGACGGACTTGGAATAGACGATGCCGGACAGCGAGATGACGGCGACCTCGGTGGTGCCGCCGCCGATGTCCACAACCATGTTGGAGGTGGGCTCGGTGATGGGCAGGTCCGCGCCAATGGCCGCGGCCATGGGTTCCTCAATGAGGTACACCTCGCGTGCACCCGCGCTTTCGGCGGATTCCTTCACGGCGCGCTTTTCCACCTGCGTAATGCCCGTGGGCACGCAGATGATAATGCGCGGCCGCACCAGACGGCGGCTGTTGTGCACCTTGGTGATAAAATGCCGCAGCATGGCCTCGGTGATCTCGAAATCGGCGATGACGCCATCTTTCATCGGCCGGATGGCGACGATGTTTGCCGGGGTACGCCCGAGCATCTGCTTGGCTTCGAGCCCGACGGCGAGAACCTTCTTGCCGCCCTTGCTGTCCTGTTTGACGGCAACGACGGAGGGTTCGCGCAGCACAATGCCCTGCCCCTTGACGTAAACGCAAGTATTGGCTGTGCCCAAGTCTATCGCGAGATCATTGGAGAAAAATCCGAGAACCGTATCCAAGATTCTGGACATAAACACTCTCTTGGGTCAATGAATTCGTGGAATTTCGGAAGGCTGGAACCTGGGTGTGCTCCAGCCCGCAACGTCACTCTGAGTTAGTATACAAACCACTGTCATCAGGCAAGGGGTCCACACTAAATTCTCCCGGATACATATTTATGAACCGTTTCCATGGCCTCTCGGCCTACCTCAAGCGCCGCTTTGGCGGGCGCGTCCACAAAATCCCGCTGGACGCGGGATTCACCTGCCCCAACCGCGACGGAAGCCTGTCCACACGCGGGTGCGCCTTTTGCGACGCCAAGGGCGCGGGCACCGGACTTTTGGCCAGCGGGGCGGACCTTGCGGCGCAGTGGGATAAATGGCGCACCCAGCTGGGCGACAAATACGGCGCGCACCTTTTTTTGGCGTATTTGCAGTCCTATTCCAATACCTACGGCCCCATAGAGCACCTGCGCGCCACCCTGGAACGCATCACGCCCCTGCCGCAGCTGGCGGGGCTGTGCATCGGCACGCGTCCGGACTGCCTTGACGACGCCAAGCTGGACCTGCTGGCCAACCAGCCCATTGAGGAAATCTGGCTGGACCTTGGCCTGCAAACCGCGCGGAACGACACCCTCGCCCGCATCAACCGCGGGCACACCGCCGAGGACTTCGCCGCCGCCACCCGCGCCGCGGCAGAGCGCGGCCTCAAGGTCTGCGCCCACCTCATTATGGGCCTGCCCGGTGAGGACGAGGACGATTTCCTTGCCAGTGTGGACTACGTCAACGCTCTGCCCATCCACGGCATCAAGCTCCATAACCTCTTTATCTGCCCGGGCACCCCCCTTGAGGACATGTGGCGCACTTCGCCCTTTCCTCTTCCCTCGCGTGGGGAGTACATTGAAGCCGTGGTCTTCGCCCTTGAGCATCTGCGCCCGGAAATCGTGGTCCACCGTATTGTCTCGGACCCGGAATCCGGCCAGCTTGTCGCGCCCGAATGGGCGGCCATGAAGCGACCCACCATGAACGGCGTTACCACCGCCCTTGCGCGGCTGGACACATGGCAGGGGCGCGCCCTTGCCCCGGACCGCCCCATGCCGGAGTGGTTTGAGCACGACGTCCCCTACCCACAAGGACTGTTTGCATGACAACACAAACGGAAACCCTCACCGCCGGTCCCCTTGCCCTCACGCTGACGTGGTCCGGCGCGCTGCTCACAGGTTCCGCCCTGTCGTGGAGCGAAACCACAACGCCATCGCTCAAGCTGTCCGCTGCGGGCAGTGCGGTGCAGCGCGTGCTGGCAAACTATGTTCTGGGCCGTTCGGTCACGTGGCCGGACCTGCCCCTTGCCGAACACAAGCTTCCGGCCTTCACCCGCCGCGTCCTTGCCACCCTGCGGCGCGAGGTCCCCCACGGCCACACCGTCACCTACAAGGAACTTGCGGACATGGCAGGCTCGCCCAACAGCGCCCGCGCCGTGGGGCAGGTCATGGGCCGCAATCCATGGCTGCTGCTGGTGCCCTGCCACCGCGTGCTGAGCACAAGCGGCCTTGGCGGCTACGCCGCGGGCGTGGACCTCAAGCGCGCCCTCCTTGAGCTGGAGGGCGTTCCCGCGCCGTAGGCTTCGCCCTGCCCCGACACGGCCCCGCAGCGACCATAAAGACTGGTACAGATACTGGACAACACCGCCGCCGCCACGCTAAGCGGCTGTGGGCGGACGCGCCGCAGGCCGCCGCATGCACCACGCACAGCAATCCCAAGGAATGAAACATATGTCCCAACGCACCGTGAACGCAGGCGCACTGGTCCTCGCCGCCGGAAAGGGCACCAGAATGCGCTCCAATACGCCCAAAGTTCTGCACACCATTCTTGGCGAGCCCATGCTGTGGTACGTCCACAGCGCCCTGTCCACCCTGCCCCTGTCCGGACTGTGGACCGTCATCGGCCACGGCGCAGGCGACGTGCGCGCGGCCTTTTCGCACCTTGGGGAGGACGCGTTCATTGTGCAGGAGCAGCAGCTGGGTACGGGGCACGCCGTGCAGGAGGCGTGGGACGCCATCACCGGTGCGGGGCTGGACGCCGTGCTGGTCGCCAACGGCGATACGCCGCTCATTCCCGCCGCCAGCCTGCGCGCCCTCATGGACGAATCCATCGCCCAGAATGCGGACATTGCCTTTTTGACCCTGACCCTCGACGACCCCGGCGCATATGGCCGCGTCACGCGCGGCGCGGACGGCACGGTTGCCGCCATCATCGAGGCCAAGGACTTCCGCCCCGAGGACCACGGCGGCGAAGTGCATGAAATCAACGCGGGCATCTACTGGCTGAACACCGCGACCATCGGCCCGCTCCTCAGCCGCCTGACCAACAAGAACGCCAGCGGCGAGTTCTACATCACCGACCTTGTGGCGCTGGCCGTGGCCGAAGGGCTGACCGTACAGGGCATCAACGGCGGCAGTGACCCGCACCTTTTGGGCGTGAACAGCCCAGCCGAGCTTGTGCGCTCCGAGGAACTTCTGCGAAAGCGCATCGTGGACGGCCTGCTGGACGAAGGCGTGCTCATCCGCCGCCCGGACGCCGTGACCATTGGCCCACGCGCCAGCGTTGCCCCGGGCAGCGAGATCTGCGGCCCCTGTGAAATCCTTGGCGAAAGCACCATTGCCGCAGGCGCAAGCGTCGCCTCCAACGTGTGGATGCACGACAGCCACATCGGCGAGGACTCCTCCGTGCTGCCCTTTTCGCACCTTGAACAGGCCACCGTGCAGGCGCGTTGCCACATCGGCCCCTACGCCCGCCTGCGCCCCGGCGCGCTGGTGTGCGACGAGGCCAAGGTCGGCAACTTCGTGGAGATGAAAAAGGCCACCCTCGGCCCCGGCTCAAAAGCCAGCCATTTGACCTATCTTGGCGACACCGAAGTGGGCACAGGCGCCAACATCGGCGCAGGCACCATCACCTGCAACTACGACGGCGTGAACAAGTTCAAAACCGTCATTGAGGACGACGCCTTCATCGGCAGCAACACCGCCCTCGTGGCCCCCGTAACCATCGGCAAAGGCGCACTTGTCGGCGCAGGCTCGGTAATTACGCGAAACGTCAAAGAAAATACCATAGGCATCACCCGCGCAAAACAACGCGAACTTCCAAGAAGGAAGTAACACATTTCTTGATTTTACTATCTGAACAGGGTAGAAATTTCGCCTATGGATGCACTGAGCCAGTTGGAAGCCCGAATCGATTCCATGCTTGCCAAGAACCGGGTTCTGGAGGAGGAAAACCGGCGTCTTCGGCGGGAGCTCGATGGTGGCAAACGAGAGCTTGAAAGCGAAAACCGAGCTCTGCGCGACGAACTCGAGCGCGAACGGGCCGGAAAGAGAGACGTCCTCGCCAAGATAGACAATCTGCTGGAAAAACTTCAGTCAGAGACTGAATAGGCGGAATATCTACATATGCCGAGTTACACTCTTTCTGTCCTTGATTTGGAAGTTTCCTTCAGGGCAAAGGCTGACCATACCCGAGTTCTCAAGGCAAAGGAGCTTCTTGAGGAACGGTACCGGGAAATCACGCAGCACGGTAGACGACTGAGCAAAGAGAAGCTGTTGACATTCCTGGCTCTTGGGCTGGCAGACGACCTGCTCCAGAGCAACCGGAAACTAGAAGAGCTGGATGGAAAACTTTCCGATCTTCTCGATAAGATCGATAATGGCGGGACCTGATTAACGGGCGTCATACTTGCGTATCTCCCTGGGGGGTTTGTGATTGAGGAACAATTTTTGAGCCAACACTTCTAAAACGGGAGCAGCTTTAAGGCCTGCCCGTGTGCACACCCGCAAGACGGGGAGCCTGACGGCAGGTACAGCAGCACCCACCTTGCTTTGCAAGGTTCAAAAGAGTTCCCAACACGGCGCCCCGGGGTAGATATATACATTCTTGGTTGTGGGAGAATACCTTAACCCGGCATGAACGCTTACAGGATCAACCCTTAACACGCCTGCCCCGCCTTTCCTCATGGCCCCTTGCGGGTCTTCCAGCCGCGGCTGCCTCCGGCCGCTCACTTCCGATGTATCGCTCTTCACCCCTCGCCGCTGGCAGGAGCAGAAGCCCTGCCGAAGTATATCGGGTTTGCGGCAACCCGTAGCGCATAAAAGGAGAGTGCCATGAGTTTGGCAATATTGTTCGCCGCAATTGTCGGCGCGGTATTAGGGGCCTCAGCAGGCTATGTCCTGCACAATTACATCTCATCGAAGCGGCTGGCAGGCGCCAAGGACCTCGCCGACCGCATCCTCGACGAGGCCCGTAAGGAAGGACAGGCCCAGCGCAAGGAGTACATGCTCCAAGCGCAGGACGAAATCCTCCGCCTGAAAAAAGAAATGGAGGGCGAGTTCAAAGACGTTGAACGCGACCTCAAAAAACGTGAATCCCGCAACCAGGACAAGGAAGAACGCCTTGAGCGCCGCGTAGAGGAATCCAACCGCAAGGAATCCGAACTCGTCGCCATGGAAAAGCGTCTCTCCCGCCTCGAACGCAAGCTGACCAACCGTCAGGAGCACATCGAGGAACTGGAAGGACAGCAGATGACCAAGCTGGAGGAAATCTCCGGCCTGACAGCTGAAGAAGCCAAAGAACGCCTCATGGGTGAAATTGAATCCCAGACGAGGCACGAGGCCGCCAAGCGCGTCCGTCAGATTGAGATGGAAGCCAAAGAAACCGGCGACCGCAAAGCCAAAGAAATCCTCGCCACCGCCATCCAGCGGTATTCCGGCGACTTCGTCAACGAGCAGACCGTCGCCGCCGTCACCCTGCCCAGCGAAGATATGAAGGGCCGCATCATCGGCCGCGAAGGCCGCAACATCCGTGCGCTGGAAGCCGCAACGGGCGTGGACCTCATCATTGACGACACCCCCGAAACCGTCGTCCTTTCCGCCTTCTCCCCCTTGCGTCGCCAGGTCGCCAAGCTGGCACTGGAACGCCTCATCAGCGACGGCCGCATCCATCCGGCCCGCATTGAGGACGTGGTGAAGAAAGTGGAACAGGAAATGGACGTCAAGCTCCGCGAAATTGGCGAGCAGGCGACCTTCGACGTGGGCGTGCACGGCATCCATCCCGATGTCGTCCGTCTGCTGGGCCAGCTCCAGTACCGCACCAGCTTCTCCCAGAATGTGCTCCAGCACTCTCTGGAAGTGGCCTCCCTGTGCGGCATCATGGCCGCAGAGCTTGGTCTGGACGCCAAAAAGGCCAAGCGCGCCGGCCTGCTGCACGACATCGGCAAAGCCGTGGACCACGAAGTGGAAGGTCCCCACGCCCTCATCGGCGCGGACCTCGCCAAGAAATACGGCGAGGGCAAGGACATCATCCACTCCATCGCCGCCCACCACGAGGACACCGCCCCCACCACGGTGCTGGCCGTCCTCGTCCAGGCTGCGGACAGCCTCTCCGGCGCACGCCCCGGCGCGCGTAAAGAGCTGCTGGAAAACTACGTGAAGCGCCTTGAAGAGCTGGAAGGCATCGCCACCAGCTTCGAGGGCGTCTCCAAGGCTTACGCCATTCAGGCCGGACGCGAAATCCGCGTCATGGTCGATTCCGAGCGCATCGACGACGACAAGACCTACCTGCTGTGTAAGGACATCTCCCAGAAGATTGAGGAGAACCTCACCTACCCCGGCCAGATTCGCGTGACCTGTATCCGCGAACGCCGCGCCGTGGGCTACGCCAAGTAGCGTCAGCGCTCCCAACCAGAACACACGGACCGGAAAGGCTCAGCCTTTCCGGTCTTTTTTTTGCGCCCAGCGCGCCGCGCCTATGTCCTCAATAGAATGCACAATGCCCTTGTACAAAAAAAGACCATTACAGCACGCACACGCAAAAATCGAAATGTGGCAGGCCTTACAACGTATCACCCAAACCCATGTCACAACTCGGGATATTGACATCTGTTGTCCAAGGCGCAATACAGCTGACATGGACTCTAAGAGGGAGGGAATTCCATGCGAATCCGGCTTGTTGCACCGCTTATTCTTGCGTCTGTGGCCCTAATCCCCTTGTTCACACGTCCTGTGGCCGCACAGGAGAAGACCTACGTCGGCTCCAAAGCGTGCGCGGAGTGTCATCCCGAACAGTATGACAACTTTATGCGCCACGCCAAAAAAGCCACCTCCGCCCACAGCATCAAAATCATGTCGTCGGACCTCACCGAAGAGGAAGAACGCGGCTGCTACGCCTGCCACACCACGGGATACGGCGAGCCCGGCGGATTCGTGAGCTTTGAGGAAACGCCGGAACTCGGCCACGCCGGGTGCGAGGTCTGCCACGGCCCCGGCTCCGTGCATGTGGAATGGGGCGGCGACCCGGACCAAATCCACGGCTCGCTAAGCATTGAGGACTGTGAACACTGCCACAACGAGGAACGTGTCGGCGCGTTCAACTTCAAGCCCATGCTCTACGGCGGGGCGCATTAAAGGAGGTCGGCAGGCATGGGATTCTACAGCAAATCATTGCGGCTCAAGATCATTGTCCCCATCTCCATCATCACCATCTTTACCTTTGCCGTTCTTGGCGTCACCAACTCCGCGTGGCACCGCCACGCCACCACGGACATCATCCACGACTCCGCCACCCGCATCGCCTCCACCCTGCTCTCCGCCATTGAGGAGCCTATGGCCATCGGCGACAACGAGGGCACGCAGATGCAGCTGCGCAAAGTGGCGGACAGCTACAGCGACGTCACCGTCTTCCTGACCAACTTCAAGGGCAACATCACCTACTCCACGGATGAAGAGGCCGTCCGCAAGGACCTCGCCACCATCCGCCCGGAGCAGGACATCCAAACCCTGCTTTCCGCCAGCCTTGCAGCCCCGCAGGAAGCGGGCGAACTGCTGCACATTGGCGGGCGGCCCTACTTTGTGGCCGTCAATTCCATCCCCAACGAGGCAAGCTGTCACCACTGTCACGGCGCGTCCCAGCCCATCCTCGGGTCCATGGTGCTCATGCAGGACGTCAGCCCGCAATTTGCGGACCTGTGGAACGCGGAAAAGATGACCATCGGCCTCTCCCTCGCGGGAGCGGCCTTCCTGCTGCTGGCGCTTCTTGGCTTCATCAAGCGTATGGTCATCTCCAAGGTGGTCTGCATCGCCGACATCAGCGACCGCATCAAGGACGGCGATTACAACGCGGAATTCGACACCTGCGGCGACGACGAACTCGCCTCGCTGTCCGACAACCTGCGCGTCATGGTGCAAACCGTGCAGAACCAGCTGGAATACAACAAAAGCATTCTGCACGGCATCATCATCCCCCTCATCGTCACGGACCGGGACGAACGCGTCACCTTCACCAACGAGCCCATGCGCCGCATCCTCGGCCTGCCAGAGGGGCGTATTGCCGGGCGGAAGATGTCTGACCTCTTTGCCCAGTGCCCGCCCGAGCACGCCCAGGTGGCGCGCCGCGTGCTTGCCACGGGCGCCAGCGCAAGCGGCCAGCTGACCTACACGGGGCAGGACGGCGCGCAATACCCCTTGCACTACGAAGTTTCGCCCCTCACGGACGCCAACGACGCCGTGGTCGGCGCCATCGCCACCATGATTGACCTGACGCAGGAGGAAGCCGACAAAGAGCGCATCCGCGCCCAGCGCGAGAACCTGCTCCACGTGGCGGATGACGTCACCGAGGTCGCCACAGCCCTTACCGCCTCGGCGGACCAGCTGGCGCACCAGATGCAGGAACTCATGAACGGCATGGAGCAGACCTCGGCCCAGACCGGGCAGGTGGCCGCCGCCATGGAGGAAATGAACGCCACGGTTCTGGAGGTTGCCCAAAACGCCGGGCGCGCCGCCGAGGCCTCAACCTCTGCCAGCGGCGTGGCCAAGGACGGCGGGCAGGAAGTGGAAAACACCGTCATGGAAACGCGCCAAATGGCCGAGACAACGCAGGGCCTTGCCCAAAGCCTTGGCAGCCTGTCCGAACGCGCCGAGGACATCGGCCACGTGATGAGCGTTATTAATGACATTGCAGACCAGACCAACCTGCTGGCGCTCAACGCCGCCATCGAGGCCGCCCGCGCTGGCGAGGCCGGGCGCGGCTTTGCCGTGGTGGCGGACGAGGTGCGCAAGCTGGCGGAAAAGACCATGCAGGCCACCCGCGAGGTGGACGGCGCCATCCGCGGCATTCAGGACAGCGCCCACGACGCCGTCTCCGCCATGGACCAAACCCGCGACCGCGCAACCCACACCCAGTCCCTGGCCTCCAACGCGGGCTCCGTGCTGACGCGCATCGTCTCCCAATCCGATTCCATAGCGGACATGGTGCGCTCCATTGCCACAGCGGCGGATCAACAATCCTCCACCAGCGATGAAATCAACGCCAATGTCTCCAGCATCAATGAATTGTCGCAGGATATCTCCCAGCGCATATCCACGGCCAACGCGTCCATTCAGGATGTGGCGGGCATGGCAAAGCAGCTGAGCACCTTGGTGGAGAAATTCCGCGAATAAGTCCAGTTCTCCAAGCCGCCCGCATGCTGCATGCCATGGTTCCCCACCACCACGCGCATGCAGCATGTGGGCACTTTTCCCCAACTGCGTAGGTAGCGCACAGTTCCTCCCAGCAGTACTGCACGGCATCCCGTGCGACTCTCCGTCCTTTCAAATGTTCATTTCCTGTCAGGAAAGCGTGTTGATAGAGCCCCACCTTTTGCGTATATAGTGTTGGTGAATCCTTAAAGAGACGGTTTTCCTCTTTTTCCGAGGCGTTCCATCTCTTCGGCATTTGAAAAATGCCCAGATTGTGGCAGACTACCTTCCAACTCCTAGGGGGATGATGGGATTTCAATGCCAACACATCACAACACGGCGCACCACAGTCAGCGCCGCACCTCACCGCACCGCGCGCATTTGGAATGCCCTGCCATCACGAAGGAATTTGGAAAATTCCTGCCCAAACCCCTTGTCAAAGGCCATCTTAATCGCTAATGGTTCCTAATACCAACTGCGAATCACCTGCAATGAAAAGACAGGAGGAAACCATGCCCGAAGTATTAGAAGTCTACAAATGTGAAGCATGTGGAAACATTGTGGAAGTGCTGCATGGTGGCGCAGGCGAACTGGTCTGCTGTGGCGAGCCCATGAAGAAGTTCGCTGAAAACACCGTGGATGCCGCCAAAGAAAAGCACGTGCCTGTCATTGAAAAGACAGCCGACGGCTATAAGGTAAAGGTTGGCGACGTGGCCCACCCCATGGAAGAAAAGCACTACATCGAGTGGATTGAACTCATCGCGGACGGCAAAGCCTACCGCCAGTTCCTGAAGCCCGGTGACGCTCCCGAAGCCACCTTCTGTATTTCCGCCAGCTCCGTGACGGCCCGCGAATACTGCAACCTGCACGGCCTGTGGAAGGCCGAGAGCTAAGCCCCCAGCGGCAAAAGGAGATTCCCCTCATGGCCAAGTATGTTTGCACCCTGTGCGGCTATGTGTACGACCCCGCCGAAGGCGATCCCGATAGCAACATCGCCCCCGGCACCGCCTTTGAAGACCTTCCCGATGACTGGGTCTGCCCCATCTGCGGCGCAGGCAAGGAAGACTTCGAAAAAGAATAGCATCCATGGCCCCCGCTTGCCGGGGGCCTTCCCGGCGGGGCGGCAGTGTCCGTCACGCCCGGAAGGCCCGCGAGAGAGAAACCGGGCCGCAGGGAAGACGCCGCGCACGCGGCGAAACACAGACTCACAAACGAAACGGACAGAACAATCATGAGACCGGTTGAAATCAAAAAAGACATCTACTGGGTTGGCTGCGTTGATTGGAACGGCATTGACTTTCACGGCTATTCCATTGCCCGTCACGGCACCACGTACAACGCCTACCTCGTCAAAGACGAAAAAATCACCCTGTTCGACACGGTAAAGCCCGAATTCCGCGACGAATTCCTCGCCACCCTCGCGCAGGTCGTGAACATTGAAGACATCGACTACATCGTGGCCAACCATCTGGAGCCCGACCACGGCGGCCTGCTTGCCGACCTCGTCGAGCTGGCCAAGCCCGAGAAAATCTTCTGCTCCCCCATGGGCAAGCGCGCCATTGAGGCCCACTTCCACCCCGAAGGCTGGCCCATTGAAGCCATGAAGACCGGCTCGTCCATCTCCCTTGGTCAGCGCACCGTGCAGTTTGTGGAAACCCGCATGCTGCATTGGCCCGACTCCATGCTGTCCTACATCCCCGAGGACAAGCTGCTCATCACCAACGATGCCTTCGGCCAGAACATTGCCTCCTCCGAGCGCTACGCGGACCAGCTGGACCGCGGGTTCCTGAAGCGCCGCATGATGGAGTACTACGCCAACATCGTTGTGCCTTACTCCCCCGTTGTGGAAAAGACCCTCGACGGCGTGCATGAGCTGGACCTGGACGTAGACATGGTGGCCCCGGACCACGGCGCCATCTTCCGCGGCAAAGAGGACGTGGAGTTCGCCATGCAGACCTACCGCGAGTTTGCCGAGCAAAAGCCCACGAACCGCGCCGTCATCGTATACGACACCATGTGGCACTCCACGGAAAAGATGGCCAAGGCCATCGCCGACGGCCTCATGGACGAGGGCGTGGAAGTACGCCTGATGCACCTGAAGAGCTACCACCACTCCGAAGTGATGACCGAGGTCTTTAAGTCCGGCGCTGTGCTGATGGGCTCCCCCACGCACAACAACGGCATCCTGCCGCTGGTGGCCGACATGCTCACCTACATGAAGGGCCTGCGCCCGCAGAACAAGGTGGGCGCGGCGTTCGGCTCCTTCGGCTGGAGCGGCGAATGCGTCAAGACCATCACCGAATGGCTGGAGTCCATGAACTTTGACGTTGTGGACCCGGTGAAGACCAAGCACGTCCCCGCCAAGGAATCCCTTGAGGAATGCCTTGAACTGGGCCGCGCCGTCGGCAAGGCGCTCAAAGCCAAACTGGCCGACTAAATCCGTCTCGCACGCGCCGGGGGTCTCCGGACCTCCGGCGCTTCTTGAACCGGCGCAGGAAACCACCGACCAAGGGGGCACACAATGGATGCTTTGTTCCTCTCGCGGCTCCAGTTCGCTGCCGCGACCATGTTTCACTTCATTTTCGTCCCGCTGACGCTGGGGCTTTCCATCCTCGTCGCCGTGATGGAAACCAAGTACGTCACCTCCGGCAACGAGACGTACAAGAAAATGGCGAAGTTCTGGGGCAAGCTGTTCCTCATCAACTTTGCCCTCGGCGTCGTCACCGGCATTACGCTGGAATTCCAGTTCGGCACCAACTGGTCCCGCTACTCCGCCTATGTGGGCGACATTTTCGGCTCGCTGCTGGCTATTGAGGCCACGGTGGCGTTCTTCCTTGAGTCCACGTTCATTGCGGTGTGGGTCTTTGGCTGGGACAAGCTCTCGCCCAAGATGCACTGTGCCGCCATCTGGATTGTGGCCATCGCCTCCAATCTTTCGGGCCTGTGGATTCTGCTGGCCAACGGCTTTATGCAGAACCCCGTCGGCTACACGCTGCAAAACGGCCGCGCGGAACTCGCCAACTTCCTTGACGTTATCACCAACCCCTTTGGGTGGATGCAGTTCTTCCACGTCATCCCGGCGTCGCTCATCGTCGCGGGCTTCTTTATCATGGGCATCAGCGCATGGCATTTGCTGCGCGGCTCGCACACGGATTTCTTCCAGAAGTCCATGCGCGTTGGCATCTACGCAGCGCTCATCTTCTCGCTGTTTACCGCCTTTGAGGGCCACATGCACGGCAACGAGGTGGCCCAGGTGCAGCCCGCC
>NZ_JBUDSW010000016.1:0-24627 GCF_054921475.1 Desulfobaculum sp.
GTGGTGGGGCTGGACCGGTCCCGCTACGCCCTGACCCACGCCCGCGCCAAGCACCCACGCGCCGCGCTGGTGTGCGGGGACGCCCTGCACCTGTCCCGCCTCTTTCGGGCCGAGAGCTTTGACGTGGTGACGCTGTTTAACGTGCTCTACCACCAGTGGGTGCCCTCGCCGCAGGATGTGCTGGAGCAGGCGCACCAGGTGCTGCGTCCCGGCGGCCTGCTGCTGCTCACGGAACCGGCGTACTCGTGGCTGATGCGCGGGCATGATGCGGCGGGGCTTGGCGCGCGGCGGTTTTCGCCCGGCGGGGTGGAGACCATGATGCGCCACGCGGGGTTTGTTGGTGTGGAGGGGACGTGTTTCAACGCCCTTGGCCTGCCCCCGGCGCTCGTCCTTGCCGCGTGGGAGCGCCTGCGCGGCGGTGGCGGCGCGGCCGCAACCACGGCGGAAATTGCGCATCCGCCGCGCATTGTGGAGTGGGTCTTCTCCGCCGCTATGGCGGCGGAGCGGCAGGTGGTGCGGCGCGGCTGGCGGGTGCCCGTTGGCCTGACCCTGTGCTGCCATGGGGAGAAGCGGCGATGATGCGGCGCGCAGGAATTGGTTATGCGGCTATGTGTGGTGCGGGTTCCCGGCTTTTTTGCGCCTGCGCGTTGCGTGGCACTTTTGGGCGTGGGAGGCGGGCATGACTCGCGGTGCACAGCGGGCGCTCTGCGCGGCGCTTTGCGCCGTGGCCGTGGCGGTGACGCTCCTGTATGCCTACGTCCCCACCGTGGATACCCCCAATACCGGCGACGAGACCATGTCCATGACCATGGCCCGCATGGGCTACGAGCGTGGGCACCCCAGCTACGGCTACCGCGCCGACGGCGAGCCGCGCCTGTTGCCCGTGGCGGTGCTGATGCCCATAACGCAGTATCTGTACGGGCTGGTCATGCAGCATACCCAGCCGCTTGAGCGCATCCCCCGCGCCCGCATCATGTCCCGTGGCCTGAACGCGGCGTCCCTTGCCCTGTGCCTGTGCGCCTTGGTGGTGGCTATGCCGCGCCGGGTGCGGCCCATGGACTGGGGCGTCCTCGCCGTGGGGGCGCTGACGTGCCTGTATATGTTCGTGATGCTGCGCTCGTTTTGTTATGTGGGGTCGGCGGCGCGCTACGACGCGGCGGGGCTGTTTTGGATGAGCCTGTTTATTTTTTGCGCCGGGCTGAGTGTGGCTGGGGGCAGCGCGGTGCGGGTGGCTGTGGCGGGCGGCGTGGCCCTTGCCGGGCTGTATGTGAACCAGATTCCTTTCCTTTTTGGCATGGCGGGCTTTGGGTGCCTGCTGCTGTTGTGGCTGGCGCGGCACAACGTGCGCCAGTGGTGGCAGCTGCTGTTTGCCTGCGCGGCCGCGGCGGGAGTGTGCGCCGTTATCTTTTGGGCGGTGGCAAGGGGCCTGATGCATATCGACGCCACACAGGGCGCGGGACGCCTGAGTGTTGGCGCGCTGGTGGGGGACCTGTGGGAGCGGCTGCAGGATATGGTCACCAAGGGGCCGTTTGCCTACCTGCGCAGTAGCTGGCAGGGCAAGGCCGCGGATATGATGGCCACCAGTGTGGTCTGCGCCATCATGCTCCTTGGCCTGCGCATCACCCCGCGTGATGCCAAGGTGTCCACCGTCTGGCGCGCGGAAACCGTCCTCCTGTGTCTGCTGTGGCCCCTTGCCGTGGCCGCTGCGGCCCACGCCCTGCCGCATCCGCGCTTCACCTACGAGACCATGCTCCTGACCGCCGTTGTACCCCCGCTGTTTATGGCGCTTTCGCGCAGCGGCGCGCCGGGGCTGGTGCGCTTTGCGCTGGCCTGCGCGGCCCTTGCCATGCTCAGCGTGGTGCATTCCGCCAGCGACATTGGCTACCGTGGGCAGTATCTGGGGACCTATGCGCTGCGGGATGGCTTCCGCGGTATGAATACCCCCGCCCCGTGGGACGCGGAGAACATCCGCCAGAACGCGGTGCGCCGCCAGCATCTGGAGTCCCTTGAGGGGATGCTGAGCCGTGAGGACATCGGCAACGTGCTGGTGTTTGACCCCATGCTGGCGCTGTTCGACGGCGACGGGCGGCGGATGATGTATTTGTGGGACGCCGTGCCCCCGGAGCATGAGGAGGACGTGCTTGGCGTGTTCCGGTTCCGGTACGGGGTGCGGCATGTGGTGGTCAGCGAAGCCGGGAGCACATCGTGGCTGGAACCGGTGGGCCTGCCCGGATTGGAGCGGGCGCTCCTTGACGGTGTGGAGCGTGGGCGTGTGGTGCGCCTTGGCGAGCGCGCGCGTGTGGACGCGCGGCTGGTGTTTACCACGGCGGCCATAGAGCCGGAGCTTCGCGGGGTGCGCTACAGCTACAGCCATGCGCCCAGCACGCCGCTGCATGTCTTTGCCGTGCGGGTGTCGCCGCGCGGGCATGGGGGGCCGTAGTGCGCGCACCGGGCGGCTTGTGGCCGTGGGCTGTGGCGGCCATCCTTGGCGTTGGAGTCGGGGCGCGGCTGGTGCAGCTGCATGCGGATATGTTCAGCTACGACGCCTACGCCCTTATGCGCGGCGTGGACGGCCCCTTTGCGGAGTACGCCAGCGGCGGGGCGTATATTCTGTCCGCCCGCCTGTACTACTGGGTGGTGCACCGCCTGATTGGCGGGGAGCTGTGGTGCTACGTGCTTCCGGCCACGGTGGTGGCTGTGGTGACGCTGCTTGGCGTGCGTTTGGGCCTTGCCAGAGCGTGGCCGGGGCGCTTTGAACTGCACGCCGTGGTGCTGGGCGTTATGGCCTTTGCCACTCACGCCCTGCATGTGGCGCGGTTTCCCGTCATCACTTACGGCGTCAGCTTTGGGGTGGGGTGCTGGCTGTTCTTCATCTTTCTGCGCCTGTCGGAGCGCGGCCTCACCCGCGCGGAACGGGTGGGGCATGGCGCAGCGTTTTTGCTGCTTGGCGTGTTTTGCAATCTGACCATTGTTGTTCCCGTTGCGGTGGGCATGACCTGCGCGGGGCTGATGCGCCTGTGGCGCGACGCCAGAACCCGCAGCGTCCGCGGCGTCCTTGCCCTTGTGGGCGGGATGTGGCCTGTGCTGGTTTTGCCTGCGGCGGTGGGCGCGGTGCAACTGGCCTTTCCCTTTACCAACCTTGGGTACGAGAGCCGCCCGGATATGCGCGCGTATTTTTTTGCCTCCTCAGGCTTTGGGGACGGCGGCGTGCTTGGGGCGGCGCGCTTTGTGGTGCATGGCGGGCTGATTATGGTGCTCCAAGCCTTCCGCCAGAGTGTGGACGGCGTGATGACCATGCGCGGCGGCCTGTTTGTGCTCAAGATATTGGCGGGCACGTGTATGGGGGCGGCTTTTGCCGTGGCGCTGTCGCGCTGGCGGCGCGGGCGGCTGACGCCCCGGGCGGGGTTCGTGTGGCTGTACCTTGTGGTGTATGGCGTGGCTATCGCCTGTGGCGGGCTGGTGGGGGAGTTCCCCTATGGCAACCTGCGCTACGCCGACGCCATGCTGCTGCCCATGTTTTTGACCCTCGCGACAACGTTTTCCCCGGTGCAGCGCATGCAGCCGGATATGTCGCGCCATATGGCCGGGGCGCTGTGCGTGCTGGTGGCCGTGGCCGGGCTGTACCTCATCAAGCAGAATTACGAGAGTCTGACCCGCGCGCGGGAGGCGAACCGCTCCGTGGTGCGGGTGGTGCAGAAGTCGGGCTTTCGTCCGGTGCTGTACGCGGCGTTCCAAAAGCCGGTGCTTCTGCAGCGCGCGCCGGAGCTTGTGCGCACGGGCCTGCCCCTTGGCTGGGGCGCGCGCTATGGCGAGGACGAGCCGGACCCGGAGGTGGCGGCCTATATCGCCACAGACCCGGAGCAGGTGGTGCTGCTGGTTCCCTCGCGCGGGGCGGTGGGCACGACCTATGGCGCGTATGTGGAACTGCTGCAGCGCAAGGGCTACCGGCTGACCAAGTACAAGGCCGCGCCGAATATTTGGGCGGGCGTCTTTGAGGTGCGGGAAGAGGACGGCGCAGAGGACGACCTCCCCGAAGCGGCACATCCGCAAGAGGCTCCCCCAAAAGGGGGTGATGCAGAGAAGGATGATCGGGGCGGAGAGATTTCGGGCGGGGCCGCCGCGCCGCAGTGCCCTGCCACGGCTACAGCAGCAGGCGTGGACGGTAGATATTCAGCCACGTCTCAATGGCGAGGGCCTTCCACAGCGCGTCGGACAGGTCCCGATCCGGCAGGGCATGGTGGCGCAGCATTTCCTCCAGAGCAGACCGGGACAGGATTGTCTGCGGGGCAAGGGCTCCCTCCCCGAGCAGCGTCTGATTGGTCCATCCCTTCAGCGGCCCGGCAAACCATTCCCCAAGTGGGGCATTAAAGCCCCGTTTGTCCTTGCGGTGCAAAATGGCCGGCGGGACGAGGGCCTTCATGGCCCGGCGCAGGCTGGCCTTGAGCCGCGCGCCGTGGATGTGGCTGGTGGCCGCGCAGGAAAACACATACTCCACCAACGTATGGTCCAGAAACGGCACCCGCGATTCAATGGACCACGCCATGCTGGTGCGGTCCTCCACATGCAGGAGCGCGGGCAGGTAGTGCTGCACGTCGTCGCGCAGGCGCTCGCCGATGGTGGCGCGGCGCGGGGGCGCGTCGGGCTGGGGGATGCGTAGATCCTCCGCCAGCAGGCTGGGCGCGCCGGGCAGAGTGCGGCGGCGCAGGGCGCGCAGGGCCTCGCCCAAAAAGACCGGGCTGGCCAGCAGCAGGGCTAGGTCGCGCGCGAGGGGGCCAAGGCTGCGCACGCGCAGCAGATGGCGCAGGTGCGCGGTGACGTGGTGCCAGTAGCCGCCAAAGAGCTCATCCCCGCCCTGACCACCAATGGAAACGACAATGCCCTTTTCGCGCATCAGGCGGTTGAGGACGAATTGGTTGTACGCGCCGGGTCCGGCCTCCGGGTAGTCCATAAGGCGCAGCATCTCCGTGATGCCGTGCTTGAAGCCCTCGGGCGTGATGGCGGTTTGATGGTGGCGCAGGCCGAAGGCGCGCTGCATTTCGGTGATGTGGGGGCGCTCGTCATAGCGCGGCGCGTTTTCAAAGTAGCCGGAGAACGTCACGGGCGTATGCCCCGCATGAGCGGCAAGGGCCACGATGGAGCTAGAGTCGATGCCGCCGGAGAGGTGGAAGCCTACAGGAACGTCACTGCGCAGGCGCAGGCGGACCGAGGCATCCAGCAGGCGGCGGACTTCCGCTGGGTCCACGCGGGATTCTGCGGCTTCGGGCAGGGACCACCAGCGGGCAAGGTGCTGGCGCACGCGGCCGCCAGTCAGGCGCACCGTCAGGCAGTGGGCAGGCGGCAGCTTGAGAATGCCCTGAAACCACGTGCGGTCCGAGCGGGAATAGCCGTTGGTCAGCCACGCTGCAATTTCCGCCGTATCCGGCGGCACAGGCGCGCCCAGCAGCCGCAGCACGGTTTTGGCCTCGCTGGCGAAGATGAAGTCCGTGTCCGTGGCCGCGTAGAGGAAGGGCTTTATGCCCAGCCTGTCGCGCGCGCAAAATAGGGTGCGGTGCTCCTCATCCCAGATGGCAAAGGCGAACATGCCGTTCAGGCGCGTGAGGCAGGCCTCCCCCCAGTGGGCGTAGGCCGTGAGCAGGACCTCCGTATCCGTGCGGGAGTGGAAGCGGTAGCCAAGGTCGCGCAGTTCGTCGCGCAGTTCAATATAGTTGTAGATTTCGCCGTTGAAGGTGAGTGCCAGATTGGCCCGGCGCATGGGCTGACGTCCGGCGTCCGTCAGGTCAAGGACGGCAAGGCGGCGGTGCCCAAGGGCAATGGTGTCGCCAAACCATGTGCCCTCGGCGTCTGGCCCGCGGTGGGCGATGGACGCGAGGGCCTCGCGCAGGGTGGCTTCGGTTGGGCGGTGCGTTCCCAGATGTCCTGCAATGCCGCACATGGTTAAAACATCCCACAGCAGCGCATGCATGCCGGAAAGTGCCCGTGCTCCTTGAGGGCGGCGCGGAAGGCGCGCATGGCGTCTCCATTCCACAGCCGGGGCAGCGGCGTTTCAAACACATTGCCAAAGCTGACGTCAAAGCAGCGGGTGAGCACGGTCAGCCGTCCGTCGGCCAGCACCTGCGCGTATTTCCACGGCACATAGCAGGTGCGGTGCCCAAAGGGGGTAAACGGCTCGCCGTAGTAGGCGGCGATGTCCTCCTGCGTCACCACATGCGGCGTAATGAGAAACGGCGTTCCCATGGGCGCGGCAAGAATGCGCTGAAACTGCTCCGCAAGGACGGCCGGGTCCACCGCCGCAGGGTCCATGCCCGCAACGCACATGGGGCGGCTGGGCCCAATGTGGGAAAACAGCGTGTTGTGCGCCGCAGACAGCGCCTCGGTGACAAAATTCATGTGCGAGTAGATGACAAGGTTCGGGGCGATGTCCGCCAGCAGGGGCATCAGCTGTGAGATGGAGGCGGAATTCTCCGGAGTGATGGTGCAATTGACGGTGATGGAGGGCATGGCGCGCCCGAGGCGGGCCTTTTCTTCCTGCACGGCGGCAAGGCCTTCTACTGCGTTTTGGAAGGAATTGGGCACCCCGCGCATGGCGTTGTGGATGCGGGGTGGGCCGTCAAGGGAGACGCTGAGGCTGCGCAGGCCAGCGCGGACAAGGTCGCGGCCCATGCGGGGCAATAGCGCGCCGTTGGTGGTGAGGGCGGCGTGCATGTCGCGCCGGGCGGTGTGCTCCAGAGCGTCCCACAGTCCCGGCCACAGCAGAGGCTCCGTGGAGGTGATGGAAATGAGCGGGGCAAAGTCCACCGTGGAGTCCACAAGGGCGCGGAATTCATCAACGGTCATATCCCGTCCGGGACCGGCCAGCTTGTCATGAAAAGGGGTGGCGGCGTCGCCAAGGCCAACGTCGCACATGCGGCAGCGCAGATTGCACCGGGAGTTCACCGCCACGTACACCACCGCAGGCGGCGGCGCGGTGAGCAGGCCGGGCACGTGGTAGCGCATGCTGGCGGTGCGGCTTTTGAGCGCGCGCGAGGCCAGCGGCGGATCATTCCATGCCGTGCGGGCAAGGCGCAGCATCTGCTGGGTGTTCATGCGCTGTCTCCGTGGGGGTTGGCCGTGCATTCGCGGGCTTTGCGCGCGGCAAAGGCCGTCAGCCCGCCGCCCGGCCCAAGGGTGTAGCGGACATTGGACGCATAGTACGCGGCAAGGATGCGCATCCGCAGGGGGCAGGACGCGCGAAAGCGCGTCCACCGGGTTACGGTTTGCCGCAGCACCGGGCTTGGGCGCACATCGGCAAGGGCCGTGAGCAGGGCAATGTTCAGGTGGTGGTATTCCAGCGAGCACAGCGGGCCGTGCGCGCCGTAGCGGCTCCAGCAGCCGTTCCAGTCCCAGACGATGAGGGCGCTTTCCAGCGTATCCACAGCGCCGGAGAGCAGCGAGCCGTCGCCTGTTTCGGCCTTCAGGTCCGCGCAGGCAATGGCCGCAAACAAAAATCCATCCAGAACATACGTCGGGGGCGAGGTGGGGTACTCCTCATAAAACGGCCCGCCGCCCAGCCATGTGCGCAGTCCGCCGGAACCGATGTCGTGGCGGAAGGCCTCCAGCACACGGAAGGCAAGGCCGCGCCATTCTTCGCGCTCCTCAAGGCGTCCGGCCCGCAGAAGCAGGCTGGCGCCAAGGCCCTGCGCGAGGGCGCTGGCCCATGGCGCGCTCAGCTGGTGTCCGCCGTGGGTCCACGGAAAAGTATAGTGCCATGCGGAAAAGGCGCCATGGTCGTGGGCGTTGTGCCATAGCCAGTCCGCCGCGGCGCAGACGCGGGCGCGCTTTGCCGGGTCCTCGGCCGCACCGTCAAGGTTGCACAGGCCCCACCAGGCCACATAGGCCGGGTTCACCTGCCAGCCAAGGCCGGGGTAGAAGCGCTGGAGCACGCCATCCTCCACGCGGCAGCATGGACCGTCTCCCTCTGGAGTGATGCCCCAAAGGCCCGAAGCCGTGAGGGGATACCCCTCGCTCATGGGGCGGGGGGTGATGTCGTATTCAAGGCGGAACGCGGCGTTGAATCCTAAGAGCATGCGTCCTCCGCCAAAAGGCGTGAGTAAAGGTCCAAAAGCAGGCGCTCTTCCTTGTGCCAGCCTATGTCTTCATGGGCGCGCGCCGCGCCGTGGGCAAAGCGCTGGGCGCGCTCTGTGTCGGTGAAGACCGTCTGGAGTGCGGTGGCAAGGGCGGCCTCGTCGTGCGGGTCAATGCACAGGCCCGCGTCGTAGTGTTCGGCAAGGCGGCGGATTTCAGGCAGGTCCGGGTACAGGAGCGGCAGCCCGGCCGCAAAGCTCTGAAACAGCGAGTTGGGCAGGGACGCGCGGTAGTTGTCGTTTATGGGTGTGTAGAGGATGAGCGAAACATCGGCCCCGGTGATGAAGGGGACCACCTCCCACGGTGCAACCGGGGGAACAAGGTGCACGCGCCCGGTGAGGCCATGGGCGGCAATAGCGTCACGCAAGGCCTCATACCCGCGCCCTACAAAGGCGAGGTGCGCGTTGTGTGGCAGCGTGGCGAAGGCGCGAAGTAGGGCGCCTGTGGCGCGGCCTGCCTTGGCTTGCCCAATGACCACGGCGAGGGTGTCCGCGTCTGTAATGCCGCAGACCTCCCGCAGGGTCTGCGAAGGGGCAACGTCGGTGCGGCTGTCGTGGCTGTTGCGCACCACAAGGACATCCGCCCCGAAGCGGCGGGCATAGGAGGCGGCGATGGTTTCGCACACCGTGACCACGGCGGCGGCCTTGCGGATGCACAGCCGCTCCAGCCGCGCAAGGGCGGGGCCGAGGAGGCGGGAGTGGAGGACGCCGCCGCTGTGGGACTCCATGCGGGTGTAGTCGTCGTGCACGTCGTAGACGAGGGGGGCGCGGGCTTTGCGCGCACGCAGGTACACCGCCGGGAATTGATACGGGGCGTGCAGGTGGTAAAGGCGCGCACCTGCCGGCGTGGCGCGGTAGGTGGCGATGCCCAGTTGCCACAGGTAGCGGCGCAGAATGCCCATGAGTCCCCCGCCCTCGCGGCAGGGCGCGGCGGCGCGCAGCGTCAGGCCGTCTACGTCTCGCTGGGCTGGGCAGGCCTGCGTCACCACACTGGGGCACCCGAAATGCGCGGCGGCGCGCGCCTGTTTCAGCGTCCTGCTGTCGCGGTCCAGCGACAGGGGCGTGATGCTGACGATAGGGCGGGACGCATCCTGGGGTGAAGGGGGATTCTTGAGCATTCTCATATGTTAGCATGTCACGCGGAAAAGAGACAAGCGGGGCGGGATTTTGACGCAAAAGATGCTGTATTGTGCGCTGCGTGGCATGGCGTTGTGGGCATGGGCGTGCCGCACGCATGCTGTGGCAGCTCCATGGCGCATGGAATGCGTGTGTTTTGCCGGAGCGCCTTGACCTGATGCGTGTGCGCGGCTACTTTTGAGAATCTTGAAAAATTTCGGGAGGCTCACGATGTGTGGCATCGCTGGCGTAGTATGCGCAGGGGGGAATGCACGGCGGCTTGGGGCTGTCCGGGCCGTTGCCGACGCGCTGGCGCATCGTGGCCCGGATGATGAGGGGTATGCGATGCTTGCCGCGAGCGGTGAGGCCCATGCCGCATGGGGCGAGGCAACGCCCGAAGCGGTGCGCGGTGGCGGCGCGCCCTTTGCGCCGCAGGGTGCCGTGGAGGCCGTTCCGGCCTCTTTGCCGGGAGTTTTTCTTGCCCACCGTCGCCTTTCCATCATCGACCTGACGCCCTCGGGACATCAGCCCATGTGTACGCCGGACAGGCGGTTTTGGCTGGTGTACAACGGCGAAATCTACAATGCAGACGCCCTGCGCGCCGAGCTTGAATACGCAGGGGAGCGGTTTTTTGGCACGTCGGACACCGAGGTGCTGCTTCGGCTGTTGGCGCGGCGTGGCCGCGCCGCCCTGCGGGAAGTGCAGGGCATGTTTGCCTACGCCCTTGTGGACCGGGCGCGGTGGACCCTCACCCTTGGGCGGGACGCACTGGGCATCAAGCCGCTGTACTGGGCTGCTGGGGAGCCGTGGTTTGCCTTTGCGTCGGAGCCGCAGGCGCTGCTGCACCTGCCGGGGATGCGGGCGCGGGCGGATGCGCTGCAGACGGCGCGGTATCTGGCCGCGCAGGCGACGGATGGCGGAGAGCGGACGTTTTTTTCGCGGATTTATCGGGTGCCGGCCGGGCATACCCTGCGCGTGGACCTGCCGGGAGCGGGAGGCCGCGGGCTGCGCCGCCATGCCTCCCGGCGCTGGACTCCGAAAGGGTTTGGGCTGGTCAAGATGCCGTTGGAGAGCGCGGCGCGGCGTTTTGGCGAGCTGTTTCTGCGCAGCGTTGCGGCCCATATGCGGAGCGATGTGCCGGTTGGCGCGGCGCTGTCTGGGGGGCTGGATTCGTCTGGTGTTGTCATGGCCATGCGCCGTCATGCTCCGGATATGGATTTCCCCGTCTTTAGCTTTGACGCGCAGGACCCGGCGCTGAGTGAGCGGCAATGGGCCGAGGCCGCCGCGAACGCCGCAGACGTGAGGCCCTGTTTTGTTACAGCAGATGGCGACGCCCTGCGCCGGGACATAGGGCGGCTTGTGCGGCTGCATGGCGAGCCTTTTGCCTCGGCCAGCATCTATGCCCAGTATTGCGTGATGCGGCAGGCCGCACAGAGCGGCATCCGGGTGGTGCTGGACGGTCAGGGGGCAGATGAAATTTTGGCGGGATACCTGCCCTTTGCCGCGGCGCGGCTGGCAACGCTGTGCCGTACTGGCCGCTTTGCCCGCGCGGGGGGGCTCTGGTGGCGTGCGGGCAGCCTGCCCGGTGCCTCGCGCCGGGACCTTGCCCTGCGGTGCGGGAAAATTCTTGCCCCTCCGGGTTGGGAGGCCGCCGCCCGCCGCGCGTTGGGCGCAGCGCTTTTGCCGCCATGGGTGGACGCGGCGTGGCTGCGCAGACATGGCGTGACGCTATGCGCCGACGCGGCGCCGTGTGGTCCAGAGTACTTGCGCAGCCAGTGCGCGCTGGCGGCAACGCGCACCATCCTGCCGGAATTGTTGCGTTACGCCGACCGCAATTCCATGGCCTGTGGCGTGGAGAGCCGGGTGCCGTTTCTGGAGGAGAGCGTGGTCCGCTTTGCGTTGTCGTTGCCGGAGGAATTGCGCATTGGGCCGGATGGGCGCGGCAAGGCCGTGCTGCGTGAGGCCCTTGCCGGGAGCTTTGGAGCGGCCCTGCGGCCAGTCTTGGAGCGGCGGGACAAAGTTGGCTTTGTCGCCCCGGACGCCGCGTGGCTGCGCGCGGGCACGGACTGGGTGACGGAGGTGCTCCGGGGCGGCAGGCTGTCCGGGGTTGTGCACAGTGGGCGCCTTGAGGCGGCCCTTGGCGCCGCCCTTGGCGGTGGGCCGTGGCGGCCGGAATTGTGGCGGGCGCTGTCCCTTGCTCTGTGGGCGAAGGAGTTCGACGTCAGCTTTGACGCGGGAGGTGCGGCGTGATGTGGCTGATTGGTGCGGTGCTTGGCGCCGCCGGGTGGCTGGTGCTGCGTGATTGGCGTTTGCGCCCCTTTTCCGAGGATGACGGGAATTGGTTCTTCCTTGCCATGTTTCAGGAGCAGGGCGCGCGGCTGTGGGAGCGCGGCTTCCATACGGTGGGCTACTTTGGCATTGAATGGTTATCCGCCCTTGCCACACGGGCCTTCCCGCGCCGTGACCCTGCCTTTTTCTACGCCGCAAAAGCCGTGTGGATGATTGCCACCTGCCTTGCCCTGCTGTGGGCCGGAGGGCAGGTTTTTGGGCCGGGCGCCGGGGCGCTGGCCGGGGCGGCGCTGCTGATTGTGGTGGCTATGCCCGCCACGCTGTTTGCCCTGACCTATGGCGAGCATGTGTCGCTGTTGCCCCTTGCCATAGGCCTTGGGTGCGGGGTGGCCGGATTCCAGACGGGGAGTCCGCTCCTGTGCGCCGTGGCCGGTGGTATGGGGGCGTGGATGGTGCACATCAAGATAACGGGTCTTGTTTGCGCCGCGCTGCTTCCTCTGCCGCTGCTGTTTGCTCCAAGCGGCTCGGCGGGCTTTGGGTGGTTCGTCCTTGGCGCGGGGCTGGTCATGGCCGCGCCCGTCGCCATCATCCCGCTGGTGCACCGCACCTCGCCCCGGCAGTATGTGCTGAATCTGACCCTCCCCCTTGTGGAATATGCGCTGTACCTGTTGGAGCGCCTGCATCTGCCCGGCGCACGGCGGCTGTGGAATCAGGCCATCGGCTCGTGGGAATACGAGGTTGCCGAGGAAGGGGACAGCTATATCGGCATGGCCGCGGACCAGTCGCGCGGCAGGCGGCTGCCGCTCCTTTGGACCAACGTGCGCTGGAGCCTGCGCGATTGCGCGGGGATAGTGCTCTTGGCCGTGCTGTGGCTGGCAACGTGGCCCCTGCGCCTTGATTGGGGCACGGCGCTGACGGTGTATCTTTTTGGCGCGCTGCTTCTGACGTTTCTCATCCAGCAGAATTATTTTACGCCGCACCTGAATCCCTTGTGGCTGCCCGTGGCTCTGTGGGCCGGGGCGGCTGGCGCGGCGGGGCTTGCTATGGGCGGCGTGTGGGCCGCAGGTGTGGTGGCGGTGCTGGTGGCGCAGGCCGTGTGGCTGGGCATCCGCATGCGTCCCTTTGCCAGCCGCGACACGCTGGGTCTGAATCCTGACGGCTCCCTGTCGCTGTGGGGGTTTTATGGATTGGCCGAGGATATTGGCACCCAGATTGGCGACGTCGCCCGGCCCGGCGAGCGCCTGCTTGTCTGGGGCGACCATCCGGCCATGTATTTGTATGCGCAGCGGTATTATTTTGGTCGCCCGCTCTTTTTCCTGTACGGGCACGGCGGGCGGCTGCGCTATGAGCAGTGGTTGTTTGGTCTGCTGCGCGATGACCCGCCGGAACTGTTATTATTCTTTAACCGCAAGGTGCAGGATGAATGGGATGTGCAGGCCGTGAGCCGCCGGGCCTGCGCGACGTACCTGCCGGAGCGGCTGTTTCAGGTGGCGGCGTCGGAACCGGGCGCGCCTGCGCATGAGTTTGCGCTGTACCGTTTGGATGTGCGGCAGCGGCGGATGCTGCTCCTTGAGGAGGGGCGCCGTGCGGTGGCCGCCAAGGATATGGCGCTGGCGCGGGAGCGGTTTGACCGCGTGCTGGGCATGGACCCGGACTGCGCCGAGGCCGCTCTGCGCCGTGAGATGCTGGACATGCCCCGCGCGCAGCGCCACCAGTGGCGCGAAGAGCGGGCCGCGTCGGCGCAGGATGCGGGCGAAGCGGCGGCGCTTGGGGTACTGCGGGCCGAAGAAGCTATGGAGCGCGGCGACGCCCGGACGGCGGCCAAGCTGCTGGACGAGGCCTTAGCGCACTGCGGCGAGGACGTGGGCGCGCTTATTCTGCGGGGCGAGGCCGCCTTTGCCATGGGCGAGCGCGGCGCGGCCATGACGTCTTTCCGCCGCGCGCTGGCGGTGAATCCTTTTAGCGCGGATGCGCTGGTGGATATGGCGGTGGCCTTTTCCATGGAGCGCGCCGTGGATGAGGCGCGGGGGCTGCTGGATATGGCGCTGGCCTGCGCGCCGGAGCACGATGGGGCGCGGCAGAGCCTTGCGGCCCTTGGCCCAGCGGCGGATACGGCCGGAAATCTGGCATAGGTGGACAACGGGAGGCAGTGTGCGACTGGCCCATATATCGCTGAGTTTGGAATACTATCCCGGCATTGCCCGGCAACGCATGGACGAGGCCCGCGCGGCGCGGGCGCTGAGCGGTGACGAATGGGACGTGTACGTCGTGTCCCAGCACTGGGAGTATGGCCGGGACGGGGTGAACATCATCATGCCCGATGTGCCGCGCGCGCTCCTTGGGACTTTTCCCGGGCGCGGGGGGCGCATTTCGCTGTCCGGACGGGCGCTCACCCTGAATCTTGGTCCGGCGCGGGGGGCGTTCAACAGGGCAGTGGAGCGTCTTGCTCCGGAGTATGACGTGGTTGTGGCGCGGTATTATCCCGGCGAGATTGTCAGCACGCCTCTGCGCCACCGCGAGAACGTCATTTTTTTGCACCACACGCTGGCCGTGAATGAAATGGGACTGCGCGGGCGATTGCCCGCGTGCGTGGAGCGCGTCACCGGACCGCGCCGTCAGGCCGGAGCGCTGGCCATAGCGGGAGTGACGCCAGAAATCGCGCAGGCCGAGGCGCGGCGGGCGGGCAACGCCCACTGGCTGGTGCATCCCAATGCCATTGAGGTTGACCGATTTGCCCCAAGCGACGGCGGCTATGTGGAGCGCGGCGGGCCGCTTCGCCTTGTGATGGTGGCCGGGGAGTTTCAGCCGTGGCACGGGCTGGATGTGATTTTGGAGCGCATGGCCAAGGCGCCTGCCGCGCCGGCCTTTGAACTGCACATCGCCGGACAGATGGACAAGCGCCTGCGGGAGCGGGTGTTCGGGCTGTCGCGCATTGCGTGGCACGGCGTGCTGGGGCGCAACGAGGTGGACCGCCTGCTGTCCACGGCGGACATTTGCCTTGGCAGTATGGCCATGCACCGGGTGGGGCTGACCCAAGGCTCGTCCATCAAGGTACGCGACGCCTTGGCGCGCGGCATTCCTGTGGCTGCGGGCTGTGCGGACCCGGCCCTGCCGGAGGACTATCCGTGGTACCACCGTCTTGGGGCGGACTGGCAGTGGGATGATGTGCTGGAGTTTGCGAGGCTTTCGCGGGATGTCCCCCGCGCCGAGGTGTCAGCCTCGGCGCGGGAGCATATTGATTATGTGCCGGTTATGCGCCGGTTTCTGGAAACGCTTCATCCGCTTCTGCATCGCTCGAAGGCGCATCGTCCTCAGGAGTGATGGGGTCCCAGTCCTGCGTGGTGGCCTCGCGCCAGCCGGGGAAGGCTTTGGCAAGCACCGCGCTGACAAGGGGGCGCAGGGAGGGCCGGTCCTGCGCGCAGGCCGGGATGGCGTCCGGGTACATATTGTGGGTGAGCATGCGCTGTTCGTCGTCCAGGCTGTCCCACTTGTTCAGCACCAGAATGCGCGGAATGTCCGCAAGGTCCATGTCGCGCAGGATGTCTTCCACAGCGCCGATGTGGGTTTCCAGCTCGGGATGGCCTGCGTCGGCCACGTGCAGCAGCACGTCCGCGGCGTCCAGTTCCTCAAGGGTGGCGCGGAAGGCTTCCTTGAGTTCGTCGGGCAGTTCGCGGATGAATCCCACGGTGTCCGTGAGGATGATTTCCCGCTCCTCGGGGAAGCGCAGCCGGCGCGTGGTGGGATCCAAGGTGGCGAAGAGCTTGTCCTCGGCCAGCACCTCACTGCGGGTGAGGGTGTTGAGCAGGGTGGACTTGCCCGCGTTGGTGTAGCCCACGAGGGCGATGACCGGCAGCCCGGCCTTGGCGCGGCGCATGCGCGTGGCCTTGCGGCGTTTGCGCAGGCCGGTGAGTTCCTTCTTGATGCGCGTTATGCGTTCGCGCACGCGGCGGCGGTCCAGTTCCAGCTTGGTTTCACCGGGGCCGCGTCCGCCAATGCCGCCCATCAAGCGGTCCAGCGCGCCGTTTTTGCCCACAAGCCGGGGCAGGGTGTACTGCAGCTGGGCCAGCTCCACCTGCAACTTGCCGGAGCGGGTGGTGGCGTGCTGGGCAAAAATATCCAGAATCAGCTGGGTGCGGTCCAGAATCTTGCGTTCCGTCACGTCGGCAAGGTTGCGCATCTGCGCCGGGGTCAGCACTTGGTCAAAGAGGATGACGCCCGCGTTTTCCTGCAGCGCGGTGACCTCCAGCTCCGCCAGCTTGCCCTTGCCGAGGATGGTTTTGGGGTTCAGGGCGCGCACGCGCTGAATCATGGTGCCGCCAACGTCCAGCCCGGCGGTGTCCGCAAGGTCGGCCAGCTCCGTGAGGGAGATTTCCTGCGCCGGACGCGGGGCTGTGGACACGCTGACAAGGATGGCCCTGTCGCGCTTGCCCGAGGCGTCGCCGCCGGTGGTCAGCACCGCGCCGGAGCGCGCCAACTCGTCCTCAAGGGCTTCCACCTGCGCCAGATAGTCGATGTGGTTTCGGTGGTAGGGCACAGGCCCCATGCGGCGGTAACTTTTGCCCTCGTCATTGGGGGGCATAAGGGTGGCGTCGAACACATCCACGGGCCCGCCCATGTCGTCCACGGTCAGGGCGGTGATGGCATCAAGGCGCAGAAAGACCATGTCCATGAGGTCTTCCTCGGTGAGGCCTTCGCCCGCAAGGTGGGTGTGCACAAGGCGCAGGCCGCGCAGGCGCCCCGCGCCGCGGCGTGCCCCGGAAATGTCGGGGATATAGATGCCGCCGGGGTCGCCCACCAGCACCATAAACGGCTTGCCTTGCCTGTCGATGAGCAGGGCGATCTGGCGGCTGATGCCGCGTGAGAGGATGGCGAGTTCCCGCGCCTGATCTGGGGTCATGCCCCCGTCATTGGGGTAGCGGCGGGTATAGAGTCGGCTGATGGCCTTGATTTGACTGGGCTTGAGGCCTTGGGTGTTGCCCTGAACTTTTGCGGCTATGGTCTTGTCTCCCTTTCGCGGCCATGGGGCCGCGCGTGGTTTCCCCTTCTGTATACGTTGGCGCGGCGCGGCAGGCAAGGCGCGCCGCAGGGCCGCGCCAAAAAAACGCCCCGGCGCAAGCATATGCTGGCCCGGGGCGTTGTGGCGTCGTCATTATGGCGGCCCGCTAGGCGTCGCGGCCTTCAAGGTAGTCCGCAATCATGCCGTCGTAGCGGTTGGTCTGGCGGAAGGTGGCGGCGGCCATATCCTTGCGCAGGGCAAGGGGGGCCTGCATGCCGTTTTCCGACAGGGCGGCGGTGATGCGCTCGTAGTGCTGGGGGCCGGGGGCCACAAGCACGGAGTGGAAGTTTTTGGCGCTGGCGCGCAGCATGCACGGCCCGCCGATGTCAATCTGCTCAATGGCGGCCTTGAGGTCCAGGCCCTGTTTGGCGGCTTCGGCAAAGTTGTAGAGATTGACGCAGATGAGGTCGAAGGGGGCGAGGTCGAGCTCGCCAAGGGTCTTCATGTGGTCGGGGTTGTCCTTGTCGGCGAGGATGCCGGCATGGATGTGGGGGTGCAGGGTCTTGACGCGGCCGTTCATGATTTCCGGAAAGCCGGTCACGTCGCTGACGGAGTGGACGGTGAGTCCTGCGTCCAGAAGCATCCGGCGCGTCCCGCCCGTGGAGAAAAGTTCGACGCCGTTGTCGGCAAGAAAACGTGCAAATTCAACCAGTCCCGTCTTGTCGGTCACGCTCAAAATGGCGCGACGGATTGGCACAAGCTCCATGTCGAATCCTCGCTGAAAGGGTTATCTGTTGGGGAGGCTGTGCCAGAAATTGTGGCGCGAGGCAAGGCAAGACGGCTCCGCCTCCCGCTGGCTGGGGTGCCTGGCACCCCAGCCCCAGCAGCTCTGGTCGGGGCTGGGGAACCAAGCGGGGAGGGGAGATTATAGTGTCATCGGAAAATGCCGGAAGGCGGGAGTTCGGGAGGGAACCAGAACGTCACGCGCGGCGGCTTTTCCGTTATGACCCAAGCTGGTCGAGAAGTTCGCGTGCGGCCTCGTGGGTGGGGTCGCCTTCCAGAATCTTCTCAAGGTGCGTCTTGGCCTCGTCATTGCGGCCAAGGCACGACAGGCAACCCGCCATGGAGTAGCGCACGTCGTGCTTGTCGGCATCAATGGCAAGGTAGTTCTCCATGTGGGGCAGGGTTTCTTCGATGCGCTCCAGCGCATGGCCCAGCTGCACCAGCATGAAGATGGCGATGAGGTTCTCGGGGTTCTTTTCGAGGGCTTCGACAAAGTGGCCGAAGGCTTCGTCATTGCGTCCGAGCTCCATTTCCACAAGACCCATGCCGGCGAGGGACTTGTCGTCCGCAGCCACATCGGCGGCCTTGCGGTAGAGGGTCAGCGCCTTTTCAAGCTCGCCCTGCTGCACGGCGATGGTGGCCAGACCCAGATAGGGGTCGGGGTGCACGCCGTTGCAGGAGACGGCTTTGTCGTAATACTCGCGCGCCTTTTCGAGGTCGCCCATGAAGAGATAGCACTCTCCAAGTTCCTTGTTGATCTCGTAATCCAGATGGTTACTCATTGTTTTCCCCTCCACGTGGGACTCTGTAGGGTCAAAATTTTCCGGCACTAAACCATATGCAGATTTCGGGCCAGGTTGCCTGTCTTACGGTCCGGAACTTCGTGCCCGGTGCTTTTTTGTGTGCAACGCACATGCCAAAAAGCTGCGCTATCAGCCATGATTCTTTGACGCTTTTTTGGTGCGGCACT
Source organism: Desulfobaculum sp. (assembly GCF_054921475.1). Taxonomy (NCBI): domain Bacteria; kingdom Pseudomonadati; phylum Thermodesulfobacteriota; class Desulfovibrionia; order Desulfovibrionales; family Desulfovibrionaceae; genus Desulfobaculum; species Desulfobaculum sp. The sequence goes on from NZ_JBUDSW010000016.1 coordinate 18,275, forward strand.
GGGCGGTGGAATGACGAATCTTTGCACTTTTCCAATCATATCAGCGTGTTAATCGTATTGGCACATCCGTTGCTTTGGTCACAGTGCCTCAAGGTGTGCGGGGAGAGCCCTGCGCCGGGGTGCCGCATGCTGTATGCGGCGAAAATGTAGGAGGAACATGCAATGAAAAGCCTTTTCGGATCGCATCTGAACCTGACCGGAAAAGTCCTGGACATGCGGCTTATGCGTCAAAATGTCGTCATGAGCAATCTGGCGAACCTGACCACTCCGAACTACAAGGCCCGCCGCCTTGAATTCGAAGAGGACTTGCAGGCTGCTCTCGACCTCGACGCCAAGGGCAAAGTGACCAAGACGAAAAAGGACCATATCCCGCACGTTTTTGATGCCAATTCCTTTGGCCCCGATTTGGTGAAGAAACTGAAGCATCGCGTCATCCATGGCGAGGACAATGTGGACCTCGACAAGGAAATGGCGGTCATGGCCAAGAACACCCTGATGTACAACGCCCTGACCACCGTGATGAAGAAGAACTTCGCGGGCCTGAACAAAGTCATCTCTGAAGGAGGGCGATAAGTCATGGCGGATTTCATGACAGCACTGGACATCGCCGCATCCGGCCTGTCCACGGAACGCACCAGCATGAACGTTATCTCCATGAACCTGGCCAACGTCAAAACCACGCGCACGCCCGAGGGCGGCCCCTACCGCAGGCGCAGCGTGGTTCGCGCGTCCACCGATGTGGACTCGCCGTTTTCCAAGGTCATGCAGGACACCATGACGCGTGAATTGCAGGGCAGCCGTGTCCTCGGCATTGCCGAAGACTCCCGGCCCCTCAAGCGCGTCTTTGAACCCGGTCATCCCGATGCCGACGAGCAGGGCTACGTGTCCTACCCGGACATCAACGTCGTTGAGGAAATGACCCACATGCTCACCGCCACCAGAGCCTACGAGGCTGGCGTCACCTCCATCCAGTCGGTGAAGGGCATGTTTAACAAGGCCCTGGAAATCGGCCGCTAGCGCTAAGGGAGCAGAACAATGGTTGATATTCGCAGCGTTGGCCTGAGCGCCTACCGCAGTGCCATGCAAACAGGCAGCATTAATGGCCTGAACGCCACCCCGAACGTGGCCAAGACGGAAAAGAGTTCCTCCAGCTTTGCCACGGCCGTGGATACCGCCGTACGCAAGCAGCGGCTGGACGAGCCCATCACCGCCGCCCGTGCGCAGGAGCTGGCCAAGCAGTTCATGGAAGTGGAAAAGCCGTTTTCCGAAACGGTGACGGAATCCCTGACCAAGGTGAACGAACTGCAGGCCGACAAAAAGGCCATGATTGAGGATTTTGCCTCCGGCCGCACCCAGAATGTGCACGAACTGATGATCTCCCTCCAGAAGGCCGGTGTCGCCATGCGGATGACCTCCGCCGTGCGCAACAAGGTCATGGAGGCCTACAAGAAACTGTCGCAGATGCACTTCTAGCGTCTGTTAGCCACACGTAATACTACGGAGCCGTTTCATGCCCTCCTTCGCCAATGACACACTTGAACGAGCCAAGTCTTTCTGGGGAAAGACGACCCTCTCACAGCGCGTGCTGGTCGCCGGTTTGGCCGGGATGGTGATCATCACCTTCTTTCTGCTCATTGTTTGGCTGAACCAGCCGGACTACCGGGTGCTCTACTCCAAGCTCTACGCCGAGGACGCATCCAATATCGTCCAGATGCTGCAAAAGCAGAACGTTGAGTACAAGCTGACCGAAAATGGCACCACCATCATGGTGCCCGCAGACCAGGTCTATGACCTGCGCCTCAAGGTGGCTGGCGAGGGCAAGGTGCACGGGCAGGGCATCGGCTTCGAAATTTTCGACGAGGTCAAGGTCGGCCAGACCGACTTTGTCCAGCGCATCAACTATCAGCGCGCCCTGCAGGGCGAACTGGCGCGAACCATCACCGAGTTCCCGCAGGTGGAGCGCGCCCGCGTTCACCTTGTGCTGCCGCACAAGACCCTCTTCATTGAGGAGCAGAGCGATCCGTCGGCGTCCGTTGTCCTGAAGCTGAAGCAGGGCGAGAAGATGAAGCCCGATGAAGTCACGGGTATCGTCAACCTTGTGTCCATGGCCGTTGAGGGCCTGTCCACGGACCGCATTACCGTGGCGGACACCAAGGGCGAAATCATCTACTCCCCCAAGGAATCCGAGGCGCTGTCCACCACGCAGCTGGAACAGAAAATGAGCGTGGAGCGCGCCCTTGAGCTGCGCATTGAGCAGATGCTGTCTCCGCTGTATGGTCCCGGCCGCGTTATCGCCAAGGTTAACGCGGACCTCGACTTCAGCCGGACCACCACCCGCAAGGAAGAGTACGACCCCGACAGCGCCGTGGTGCGAAGCGAGCAGCGCAGCGAGGAAACGCAGCAGGGCGCAGCCAACCTCAATGCCGGTGCCGATGAGCCGAACTTCCGCGGCGAAGGCCCGGGCGACGCCATCTCCAATCAGGAGGCCACCCGCGAGACCAGAACCACCAACTACGAGATCAACAAGGTCGAGCAGGAAATCGTTTCCCCCATCGGCGAGCTTGACCGTCTGAGTGTGGCGGTTATCGTGGACGGTGTGTATCAGGATGTCATGAACGCCGACGGCGAGCCCACGGGCGAGTTCAACTTCGTGCCCAGAACGCAGGAAGAACTGGACCGCATTCAGCAGCTTGTCTCCAACGCCGTTGGTCTGGACACCATCCGCGGCGACACCATCGAGGTCTCCAGCATTTCCTTTGGCGGCCCCGAGCAGGAAATCCGTCCCGACCTCGCCCAGCTGGTTCTGGAATACGTGCAGCGTCTGGGCAAGCCGTTCCTCAACGGTCTGCTGATCTTCCTCTTCCTTATCCTTGTGGTTCGCCCCGTGGTCATGGCCCTTATCCGGCCCAAGACCGAGGTGGAAGGCGTGGAAGGCATTGCCGGACTGCCCGAAGGCGAGGGCCGCATCGCCCTCGTGGAAGGCGACGACGAAGAGAGCGACCTCGAAGCCGTGCGGAAGCTGGACGACATCAGAGCGCATGCCTTACAGCTGTCTGAACAGAACATGGATGGCGCAATGGCCATCATTAAGACATGGCTCAAAGAGGAGGCCACCGCATAATGAGTCTCACAGGAGCGCAGAAAACCGCCATCCTTATGCTTGCCATGGGTGAGAAGTTCACCGCCGAGGTGTTCAAGCGCCTCGAACGCGCAGACATCGCCCAGATATCCAAAGCAATGGTGGAGATGGAAACCATCCCCAAGGAGCAGGTGGAAGAAGTCCTGCGTGAATATCATCATCAGCTCATTCTCAATGCCGAGATGCTCATGGGCGGCGCAGATACCGTCAAGAAGCTCTTGACCCGCAACCTCGATTCCGAGACGGCCAAGTACATTCTCGACGCACTGGATCTGGACTCCGGCCCCGCGCCCTTCCGCGAACTGGAGAACGTCAGCCCGCGCATTCTGTCGCAGATTCTGCGCAACGAGCACCCGCAGACGCTGGCGCTCATACTCGGCCACCTGCATCCCGATCAGGCCGCAGACCTGTTGCAGGCACTGCCCGCCGGTGTGCGTCCGGAAATCCTCATGCGTCTGGCACGGCTGGAAGCCGTGGCCGAGGAGATGCTTATGGAAGTGGACAAGGTGCTGCAAAGCCAGCTCATCGCCATGGGCGGCAAGGAAGGCAAAAAGGTTGGCGGCGTTCAGGCCGTTGCCGAAATCCTCAACGCCGTGGACCGCGCTACCGAGGAAGAGGTTCTCTCCGAAATCGAAGAGGAATCCTCCCAGATGGCCGAGGACATCAGAAACCTCATGTTCGTGTTCGAGGATATCAAGGGGCTGGACGACCGCTCCATCCGCGAACTGCTCAAGGAGGTCGCCAACGAGGACCTGACCAAGGCCCTCAAGGGTGCCACCGAGGAACTGCAGGAAAAGTTCTTCGGCAACCTCTCCGAACGTGCGGCAACAATGATCCGCGAAGACCTCGAAATTATGGGACCAGTCCGCCTCTCCGAAGTGGAGGGGGCCCAGCAGAACATCGTCAAGATTGTGCGGCGCCTCGAAACCGAGGGACGCATCATGATCGGCCGCGGAGGCGGAGATGTCTTTGTCTAAGCACAACGACAACGAAAATAAGGACGCAGGCCGCTCCGGCGGCCGCGTCATCGTTGGCGTGGGCGGCAAGGGCTTCTCCGAGGAGGAGCTCAATAAACTGCGCGGCAGTGAGCAGTCGCAGGGCTGGTCCCTGACGACCGAAGAGGAATACATGCGCCGCGTGCAGGAAAAAGCCACGGCCAAGGCGCAGGACATTCTCGCTCAGGCCATGCGCGAGGCGCAGGAGATTCGCGAAAAGGCCGCGCAGGAAGCCATGGAGGAAGCCGCCGCGAATTGTCAGGCCCAGCTTGACGCCGCCGTGCAGCAGACCTCCGAGACCCTCGCCCGCGCCCTTGAAACCGTCGACCGCGACAGCCGCAAGATTTGGCAGAATCACCGTGAGGACATTGTCTCCCTCGTGCGCATTGCCGTGGAGCGTCTGCTGGCCGTGGAACTCGACCAGCGCCGCGAAGAGGTCATGGCCTCGCTGCTTGATCAAGCCCTCGACGCCATCGACACCCACGACGGCCTCGTCTTCCGCATCCGCCCCGAGGATGAGGAAATTCTGCAGGCGCTGCTGGACCAAGCGCGCTCCGCGCATCCCACGCTGGAACGGTGGGGCATCAAGCTCGACGAGTCCCTTGAACCCGGCGGCATGGTCCTCGAAAGCGAGGAAGGCATGGTGGACAATTCCATCGGCAGCCGCTGGGCCTCCGTAGAACCCATTTTTGCCCAGCTTGGCATCGACAACGGGGAATCCGAGTGAGTTTGAATCCGCAAGGCTGCATCAGCCTGCTCAGGGATACCAACCCCTGTCAGGTGTTTGGCAAGGTCAGCAAGGTCGTCGGCCTCATCGCCGAAGGGCGCGGCATCAAAGCGCCCCTTGGGGCCGTGTGCGAGCTGCTCCCCGAGGGCCGATCCGACAAGGCCATCTATGCCGAGGTGGTGGGCTTTCGCGATGGCGCGTGTTTGTTCATGCCCTACGGCGAAATGCGGGGCATTCGCCCCGGCTCGCTTATCAAAAACACCTCAACGCCGCCGCTGTTTCCCGTTGGCAAGAATTTCCTTGGCCGCGCCATCGACGCCTTTGGTACGCCCCTCGACAACGGCGCGCCCATTGCCGCCTCCGGCTACTATCCCCTGTACGCCGAGCCGCTGAACCCCCTCGACAGGCCGCGCATTTGCGAGCCGCTGGACGTTGGCGTGCGCGCCATCAACGGCTTGCTCACCCTCGGCAAGGGCCAGCGTGTCGGCATCATGGCCGGGTCCGGCGTGGGCAAGTCCACCCTCATGGGCATGATGGCCCGCTACACCAAGGCCGATGTCAACGTCATCGCCCTCGTTGGCGAGCGTGGCCGCGAGGTGCTTGAATTTATCGAAAAGGATCTTGGCCCCGAAGGCATGGCGCGCTCTGTGCTCGTGGTCGCCACGTCCGACAACAGTCCCCTTGTGCGCATGCGCGCCGCCTACGCGGCGTCCACCATCGCCGAGTATTTCCGTGACGACGGCAAGGACGTCCTCCTTATGATGGACTCCGTCACCCGCTTCGCCATGGCCGCCCGCGAAGTCGGCCTTGCCGCCGGGGAGCCGCCCACCACGCGCGGCTACACGCCCTCCGTTTTCGCCCAGCTGCCGAGGCTTCTGGAACGCGCCGGGCGCTCGTCCAAGGGCACCATCACCGGCATCTACACCGTTCTCGTCGACGGCGACGACTTCAACGAACCCGTGGCCGACGGCGTGCGCTCCATCCTCGACGGCCACATTGTGCTCACCCGCGACCTCGCCGACCAAGGCCACTATCCGGCCATCGACGTGCTCAAGAGCATCTCCCGACTGCGCAGCGACGTCACGCCAGACGCCGTGCAGCAGGCCGGGCAGGAATTCGTGCGCCATCTCGCCACCTACAACCGCGTTGAAGACATGGTGAACATCGGCGCCTACGCCAAAGGCTCCAACCCCGAAATCGACGCCGCCCTCGACCTCATCGGCCCACAGCGGGAATATCTGCAGCAGCAGGTCGGCGCAGGTGCGACCCTCGACGACAGCTTCAGCGCCCTCACGTCCCTCGTCGGGACCTAGGCGCGCCGCTGTGGCGACAAATGGAGTGCAGAATGCGCCCTGTGGTGGTTTCACCGCGGGGCTTTTTTTGGGGGGGCGGGGCTTTTTTTGCCTCCGGCGGTCTAAGGGCCGCGGGCCCTTAGATATCCCATTTGCGCACAGACCGGGCGGCTTTGTATGGCACCGTCGTCACCCCTGAC